>SCUR01000256.1 GCA_004297235.1 Candidatus Manganitrophaceae bacterium
CCGGTTGGTCCCCTGCGCCACATCGACCGCTTGTGAGGTGATCTGGGTGGCGGTGAGGACACTCTTGGAGATCTCCTTCAAGGTGGCGGTCATCTCCTCCGCCGCCGTCGCCACGCTCTGTACGTTGCGATTGGTCTGCTCGCTGGCGGAGGAGACGGTGCTCGCCAATCGCTCGGTTTCTGCGGAGTTCTCTCCCATCTGCTGGCTGGAGGAGGATAGCTCCGCGGACGAAATCGCCAGGGATCGGGTCGATTCTTTAACCTGGGAGATGATCCCGGAAAACTTTTCCGCAAAGGAATTAAACCAACGCGCGAGCTCGCCGATCTCATCTTTACTTTCTACGCGGATGCGCCGCGTCAAATCCCCCTCCCGTTCCGCGTACTCCAACACCTTCATGATTTGCCGGAGCGGCTGAGTGAGGGAACTCGCCATTTTCAGGCTCACCAAGGCGACGATCATGCCGACCCCGCCGAAGAGGATCAGAGAGAAAAGGGTGATCTGCCGCTGGCTGGCCGACAATGAGTCGAGCGACTGCAGAAGGACGATTCCCCCCTCCACAGACCCGTTTTTTCCAATCAACGGAAGAACCATATAGAAATAATCTTCCCCGCCGACCTTCCCCTTGGCCGGAGCCTGAATCCCTCGGTCGGCGGCGATTGAGTCGAAATCGGATAGAGTCGAAATAATTTTCTGTCCCCCCGCGTTCACCAGGGCCACCCCCAAACCGACCCGCTGTTGGACCTCCTCGATGAAATCCTGATCGAGAATCTCCCCTTGTCTTAGAAATCCGATCTGTTTCCCGGAGAAATAAAGCGTCTTATAAGCCGAGAGCGCAATCCCATTTCCCACGGGACTTCGAACGACCGCATGGCCGTCGGATTGAATTTGTCGAATCAATTCGGGCGAGAGAGCCCCTTCCATCGCCTCCTTTGCCGACGCATCGATCGGGGAGGCGGGTGAAGGCGATCCCTTCTCGACATCAAAAGAGAAGCGGTCGTCCGATTTCTTCGATTTCGGGACGTCGAAGGTAAAATCATCATCGGCATAGGCGGAGGGGGGATGAACGGAAGGGAACCGGAAACCGGCCTCTTCTTCTTTGGAAGGGACCGGCGCCGCCGAAGCGCTCCGGACCTTTCCCTTCTGAAGAATTGAAATCGGACTTCCTCTTTCATCGTAAATACCCAAAAGGCCTGACTCCGAAAACTCAAGAAGCTGCGCAAGAAATCGCTTGATCATCTCCCGGTTTCCGGAGACGATGGTCTGAACCAGCAGCGGCTGGACGGCATAACGGCCGGCCTGATTCAGCAACCGTTTCTCCTCCTGCTGGAGCTCGATTTCCACCCCCTTGCGGTTCGCCGCCAATCGCTCCCCGATCCCCTGGCGAACGTTTTTCGCGGAGAAGAACAGGTTCGCCGCCGTCATGAAAACCATCGGCGCCATGGCGACCAATAAAAACCACGCGAGGAGTTTTTTCCGGAGATTCCATGTCCGGAAGAGGTCTAGCATCATCTGGCTCCTATCTCAAAAAGTGGAAAACATCGGTCCCGGCCTGGCGGGCCGCCCGGACCCCGCGGGGTCCGGCGGCCGGCACGACTTTCTTTAAAATAGAACGCTGAGCTGAAAAGCGGCGACATTGTTATCGACCTTGGCATTGCTCCCCTTCTCTTCACTGATCCGATATTCCGCCTTGACCCAGGTGTTCTGATACGGCCGATATCGGACCCCGACGGCGGTCTCGGTGAAATCGTTGTCGGCCTCCTTATCGGCCGTCCAATCGGTATACCGGACATTCAGATCGAGACGGTTCTCAAAGAACGCCAACGGGGGGGTCCAGGAAGCCAGCAGATAATAGCCGGCCACATCCCGGTCTCCTCCGGACGCGCCCAAGCCTTCATCGGTCCCCATCACATACTCTCCTTGCAGGTAGATCATCGCAATGTTCGCCAGAGCGTGGACCCCCCAGCGGGAGGAGGTCAAGTTGCTGTTGAGATCATGCGGGCCGGTGATATACGAGGCCCCGACGTTCACTCCCGGAACCAGTTGCGTCACCTGAATCTCCGCTCCGTAGGATTTTCCATTATTCGCATTGGGCCCCTGAGTATCCCGTCCGCGGCTGTCTTCATCCTGAACGGCGCTTCCATTGACCGTATAGAGATCGACCGTGCCGACCTTCGGGAGCTCATGGGTGATCTGAATGCCGACGTCCGTCCAGGTGTTGTTGAGAATCGAATTGCCGTTCGGTCCGCTCTTCATCAGAGGAGGCCGGCTGATCAAACGATTATCGGAAGGAGAGTGGAGATAGTTCTCCAGGCCGAAGGGGACCAGAATCGCCCCGAACGCGAAGGTCGTCCCCGTCCAAGGGGTGATGTCGATCTCCGCCTGCTCGATGAACAGCTCTGCAAATTGCTCGTCGTCCACCTTCTCGGGGGCATGTTCGAATTCGAGGATGATTTTCGCAAAGACCTTGTCGGCGACTTGGTAACCGAAGAACGGCTCAAAGACCGCCTGGTCGAAGGTGCGATTTCCTCCGGGCATGGTCCCCTGCGCGTCCACATATTGAAAAGCGGCATAACCGTGCAATTGAACTTTCTCGACCGAACTCCGGGTGACAAAGAGATCGCCGAAGGTGAATTCATCTTCCGCCCATCCCCCCGCCGGGAACAAGGCGATTGCAAAAACAAGCATTCCGAGGGTCCTCTTGATCTGCTTCATGAGTGTCTCCTTTTCAGTTGTTAAAGTAGGTGTAGATCCGCCTGATATTCGCTTCAATCGCTTTCGCCGCCGACACGAACCGCTGCGGGTCGGGATCTATTTTCCCGGCGCCGAGCAGCCCCGGGTGGCCGATCGCCAATTCGGCCTGCTCGAACTGCCGCATGATTTCATCGTGGATCGACGCGTCCTTCCGTTTAATGTTCCCCGCCAAGACCCGCTCATAATAGGAGCGGGCCGTCGCCAGATACTGAGAGGAATGTTCGAAATTCTTCAGCCGCTCCGCCGTCGCCTGTAAAAAGTTGTCGATCATTCCCAGAAAGAGAACGTGCGCAAAATTTTTGGCAACCTCGTTCGGATCTTTGGCGTCAACCCCCTTCTTCAGCCGAGGCGCGAGATTCACATTAAACGCCGCGTCGTACTTCTTCAGCACCGGCTTGAGATCGGAGAGGAGGGCATCGATCTCGCCCCATCTCCCCTCCTTCGAAGCGGAAAGGGCTTGGATGAAGGCATGCATCAGGGGATCCTCCGAGTCGGGGGCCGTCTCCGACCTGTTCCGCAGATATTCGCTCGCGGTCTGCGCCTCCGCAGTCCCCTCCGTAAAACCGAGGGCAAACAAA
>SCUR01000257.1 GCA_004297235.1 Candidatus Manganitrophaceae bacterium
CATGCCAAAGTCCAGGCCTTGTCCGAAAGGATGGCCGGGAAAAACGACAAGCCGAAAAAAAACTAACTCCGGCTTCGACGCTCCACGGCGACCGGACCCGGTCCCGAGGCGCACGGCGCGATGAACTTCATCTCAATAACATTCGAAACACCCGCCGGAAGCTGGAAAGGAATCACCTCCTTACTGCCGGAAGCGGATTCAAGTCGATTCCGATCCGATCGTAATAAAATTCGTCTTACCCTCTCTCGTCCGTTGTCTTCATCTTTTCATTTCTAACCGACTTCATCGACCCCTCTCTTGACCGTATCCCTGGACGGCAATCACCGCAAGGGCCGGCCCCTTGAGAGAGACCCTCAAAGATCTTCTCCTTCCAAATCGGCGCTCTATTCTCTGTAAGGAATGAAGGGCCCGTGCGACCCATGGATGGGAGAGGACAAGAAAATGGAGTATCATGATACTGACCGCACGGTCCGACCCGAAAAATCGTAAAAACGGCAGAGCGTAAGGAGGGATCGATGGATCGGAGAACCTTATTAAAAGCGGGCTTCGTAGGAAGTCTGGCCTATTTTCTGAATCTTCGGCCGACCCGGGCGGAAGAGGCCGGAGAAACGTTTGAGGTTACGAAATCGGACGAGCAGTGGCGGGCGATTCTGACGTCGGAGCAGTACGACGTTCTTCGAAAAGAGGCGACAGAACCCCCTTTCAAAAACAAATATTTCAACAACAAAACTCCCGGCCGCTACACCTGTGCCGGATGCGATCTGCCGCTCTTCTCATCCGAAACGAAATATGACAGCCATACCGGCTGGCCGAGTTTTTGGCAGCCGATCGAGCCGACGGCGGTCCGGACCAAGACCGATTGGAAACTCCTCTACCCCCGGACGGAGGTCCACTGCCGGCGCTGCGGCGGTCACCTCGGCCATCTCTTTGACGACGGTCCCCCTCCGACCCGGCTCCGGTACTGCATCAACTCGGCGGCATTGAAATTCGTCCCGGCCTGATCTTCTCGAAAGGCGCCGCTAAGATGTTCGCGGCCGAGTGCGCGCCGTCGGCAAAGCATTCCAGGGGTCGTCCGGCCACGGATGCTTGGGATAGCGCCCCTTCAACTCCTTCTTCACCTCCCCGTAGGTTCGCTCCCAAAACCCGCGCAAATCCTGCGTGACCTGGATCGGACGGCGTGCGGGAGAAAGAAGATGGAGGGTCACCGGCACCTTTCCCCAGGCGACCCGAGGCGTTTCCGCCAATCCAAACATCTCCTGAAGTTTGACGGCCAAGACCGGCGATTCACCCGGCTTGTACTCCAGGCGGAGGCGGGAGCCGCTGGGAACGTTCAAATGGGTCGGCGCCCCCTCCTCCAAGCGCCGATTCTGATTCCAGTCGAGCCGAGACTTCAAAACAGCGGCCAGATCGAGGCGCTTTAGCTGCTCGCGGCGGTTGATCCCGATTAAAAAAGGTCCCAGCCAGCTTTCCAGATTCTCCAGCAACGCGTCCTCCGAGAGATCGGGCCACCCTTCCTCCGGAAACCAGTGACGCAGCGAGAGAACCCGCGCTTGCCAATCGCGCACCTCCGGCGTCCAAGGGAGGGCGGCCACGCCGAGTTGCCGAACCCCCTCCAGCATCGCCGCTCGGAGCTTCTCCGGATCGGGATCCGAGAAGGGCGCGCGCTCGATGACCAACGCTCCCAGCCGCTCCTCCCGGAGCGCGATCACCCGTTGCTGCCGCGCATCCCAGCGGATGATCTCCTCATGGCGCAGATGCGAAGGGAGCTCATCGCGCAACAGATCAACCTCAAGGGGAGCGGCCAGATAAATCATCCCCTCCGTTTCGCCCGCATCGAGACTCGCCACGGCAAGGTAGGGGAGGCGGATCCGTTGTTCATGCTCGGGCAGCCGCGCGCCGCGACCGGAGGCGAGCAGATAACGAACGTCGCCCGGCGCCCGCTGCTGGGCGATTCGGTCCGGATAAGCAAAGGCTAAAAGGAGGCCGGTTTTTTCGACCTCTCCTTCACGGTTCGTCTCCTTGCTTTTAAGCAGCCGCCGATACTGTTGGGCCGCCTGGTCGATCCGTTGGCAGGCGGCGGGGTCCGCTCCGGCCGCCTGCGCTCCCGATCGTTCCCGCCGGCGGAAGGCGCGCAATGTCTCCAGGCGTTCGATCAGTTGACAGGAGCGGCGCCGCTCGCCGATGAAAATATCTCTCTCCGACAACAATGCGGCGAGGTCACAAGCGAGCGGACCCAAGCCCCGCGCCTCGGCGCGATATAACATCTGCGCCAAGCGCGGGTGCAGCGGAAAGGCGGCCATCGCCCTTCCGGAAGGGGTGATAACACCCTCTTCGTCCAGCGCCTCCAGCTCGATTAACAATTGACGTGCCTGGAGCAGTGCCGACGTGGGGGGCGGATCGAGCCAGGAGAGGCTGCCGGCGTCGCGCGTCCCCCATTGCGACAGCTCCAGCAGCAGCGGCGCCAGATCGGCGGAGCGGATTTCCGGAATCGGATGAGGCATCAGTCCCCGATGCGTTGATTCGCTCCAGAGCCGGTAGCAGACGCCGGGGCCGAGTCGCCCGGCGCGCCCCGCGCGCTGCTCGGCCGAGGCGCGGGAGATCCGCTTCGTCACCAATCGGGTCAATCCGGTCCGCAGATCAAACTCAGGGACCCGGACAAAACCGGAGTCGATCACAACGCCGATCCCTTCAAGGGTCAAACTCGTCTCTGCAATCGGCGTGGCAAGCACGACTTTACGCCGGCCGCGCTCGGCCGGTCTGATCGCCTGCTGCTGCGCCTCCCACGGAAGATCGCCATAAAGCGGGCAGAGATCAATCGCGCTTTTGGCCGAGACCGGCTCCAACAGCGCCTGCGTCCGCCGTATCTCCCATGCGCCGGGAAGAAAGACGAGCAGATCCCCTTTGTCGTGCTCCAGCGCATGGAGAATCGCCTGCCGGACAACAGAGGGGAGGTATTCATCGGAATCTTGTGGAGCATAGCGCACCTCCACCGGAAAACTTCGTCCCTGGCTCGTGATGATCGGCGCCTCCCCGAGGAGGGCCGAGACGGCCGCCCCTTCCAGGGTCGCAGACATGACGAGGAGCTTCAGATCATCGCGGAGCACCCGCTGGCTGTCAAGGGTGAGCGCCAGCGCCAAATCGGTGTGGAGGTGCCGCTCATGAAATTCGTCGAAGATGACCAACCCAACCCCCTCCAATCCGGGATCGGATTGCAAGCGGCGTGTCAATATTCCTTCGGTCAACACTTCGATCCGTGTCTTCTTTGAAACCTTGGCCTCGAAGCGGACCCGATAGCCGACCGTCTCACCCACCGGCTCGCCGAGAAGGGCGGCCATCCGCGCCGCCGCGGCGCGCGCGGCCAGCCGGCGGGGCTCCAGCATTAAAATCGACCGCTGCTTCAGCCAGGGCTCTCCCAACAGGGCGAGCGGGACCTGCGTCGTCTTCCCGGCGCCGGGCGGCGCCTGGAGCACGGCCGCCGGATGGATCGCAAGCCGCTGCCGCAGCAGGGGGAGAACATCATTAATCGGCAGTAAAGACATCTCTCTTCCAGGTTTGCAGGAGGCTTCCTCCACTCGCCTTGAAGAGGCGAGGTGGATGAGCTCGATACACAATGGCGATCGAGCAGCCCCGTATGGGATTCCGAACCGTCGGAATCGGCCACTTCAGGCCGAACAGAGCCGTTTGTGATTATACACTTCCCTGGCCAAATAGGGGAGATCAGGGGACTGCACCCGCTGCGCAGGACCGTAAATTAATTTTATTGACCTTTTATAAATAATCATGATAGAAAGGATAGGAGTCCATTGTAAAAGTTGAAGGGAAGATCTGTTCGGCTGCAGCTATTACAACTCGCTGCAGCCTTTTTTTTATCGACTTGGAACACAATGGACATTTCGTCAGCAATGGCTGATAAAAAAGAGGAGAAGCACTCAATGATCAAAGGAACGGTAAAATGGTTTAACGGCAGCAAAGGCTATGGGTTTATCACACGCGAAGACGGCGGAGCGGACGTGTTCGTCCACTTTTCCGCCATTGCCGGTGAAGGCTACAAATCCCTCGAAGAGGGAAATGCGGTCGAATTCGAAGTGACCCAAGGCCAGAAGGGCCCCCAAGCGACCAACGTGAAATTAATCTCCTAAAGAATTCGTTTGATGAAAACCCCCGCCGGATTTTATGCCGGCGGGGGTTTTTTATTCCAATCCTTCTCTTGCGACGCCGGACCCGGCGGCTCTCACCCTTTTCCTGGGGACCCCTTCTCCGGCGGGAGGGGGCGCCGATCATTTGGACAGGCGCCTGCGGCCATCGTTCGGGCCGGCCGTATGGTATAATTCATTTCAAAATCCAAAATGGAACGAATAAACCTTCCGTGAGCGAAGGACCGATTCAAGCCGCGTTGCAATATTGATTTCATCTTTCCCGTCCAGTTAAAATGAATTTGATAGGCGCTGCTCAAATGAGCATTCCTATTCATAAGGATCAAAGAATGATGAGAAGAGCTCCATTATTTCAAGTTGGTCTTCTGGTGTTGACGATTTTCATCGCCGTCGAGCCGTTCCGGGCGGATGCCGCCGATCCGGTCCAGTTCAAGATCCCGGACGGTCGAACCGAGTTTTCACCGAAATCGCAGCAGATCAAGGTCGGAACCGAAGTCAAATGGACCAATGAAGACAAGCGGACCCATTTTCTGACCGCCGCCGACCCCAACCGGAAAGAACCGGCCCATGTCGCAGACGATCTCCTGATTCACCACCTTCTTCCTCCCGGCGAGACATTTCAAATGAAATTCGATAAGCCGAACACGTACGACTTTTTCTGCGCCATTCACATGGAAATGCGTGGAACCGTGACGGTGGTCCCCTAAGGCCTCGTGCGGGGTTTCCGATCCTCCTCGGCGCCAGCGGCTTTGAAATCTCGGTTGGATGGGAATTTTAGAAGAGAGTGTCCGATTTTGGTGCCGGAGGCCGGAATCGAACCGGCACGCCCCTTGCGGAGCGAGGGATTTTAAGTCCCTTGCGTCTACCAATTCCGCCACTCCGGCCGGGAAGGGTAGAAAATCTTCCTGGTTGTAGCATGTTTTGATTTCTTTCGTCAAGAATAACGACCCCTCCGAAGATCAAAACACCCCATCGGAAAACACGCACATTTTGGTTGAAAAACAGCGGTGATCGGACTAAAATTCTCTCCGTGAATGGCGAAACGAAAACGAACCGACCCGGACCGATTCGACGGACGGCCTGGATCCTCATCAGCCTGGTGCTGTTCGGCGCGATCGGATGCGGGGGCCCCTCTTATCGATTCTACAAAGCCACCTGGTTCGGCAAGCTGAAACCGGGAATGTCGCGGGAAGCGGTCAAAGAGCTCATCGGAGAGCCGGCCGAGATCAATCGGCGCCAGATGAACCCGGATGAGCTCAGGGAAGTCTGGGTCTATCAGGTCAAGGACCTCAATCCCCAGAACCACCTCTATCCTTCGATCCGGCTGATCGCCTTCAGCAATGGAACGATGGTCGCCCTCGATCCCTCTGATCCATACTCTCCCAAACTGGTTCCGCCGACCCCCGCCGCTCCCGAAGCGCCAAAGTAGTCGATCCTTTAAAATTGTCTCCGGAGGAGACGGCCTCCGCGGAAACATCTTTCCGATCTTTTCAGGAAGGTCCTTATCCCTGTTGACAGTGCGGCGTTGATCCGCCTAGAATCGATCCGTGGTTAAGAAGATCAAGAAGAAGATTCAGAAGGGCCCCAAAGCGACCTATGCCGTCCCGCTGGTGATGGCCCTCACCGCGCTTTACGGGCCCCGGCGGGAGGGGAAGGATTTCCGTCATCTGCTCGAAGGGGCGGACGAGATTCGAAAGGCCCTTCAGCTCCACTTGGGACAGTCGCTCCTCCTGACCGACCGGCCCCTTTCGACCGCCGAGTACCTTTCATGGGGATTTAAATCGCGTCCGGCGCGCCTGGCGGAGATGTTTTCAAATTCAGGCCTTCTCCCGATGGGACCGGCGGCGGATAACGATCAGGAAGGGGAGCCCCAGCTCGGCATTCTCCCGATGATCGCCCTGATCCAAGACCGGGGATTAAATGATTTCTCGGAGCGGCTGGGAGAAGAGCTCGCCGAAGTCAGCCGGGTCTCCTTCCAAAACGCCATCTACTCGGCCCTTGGTCTGATCCCCGGATATGATCTCCTTCTTTACACCCCTCCTTGCCCCGCACAAGGACTCAATCACGCGATCGATTCTTTAAACGCCTCTCTGAAAGAAGCCTTTGAGCAAGCGGCTGTCCCTTTTCCCGGCCCCTTTCCGACGCTCCCGGAATCGGCCCTCGCATCGATTCCGCTGAAAGAGCCCTGCGCAAAATAGCCCCTCTCCTCCCTCCACCGTTGTATGGATTTTTGCCGACCATTTCTCTTACAATTAAAAAAGGATCGCCTCTTATGAATTTGGATGATGCGAGAGGCTTGGCAAAAGGAGGATAAGATGGCACTCTTGGAGATCAACATCGTTCCGATCGGCACAGAGTCCCCCAGCATCGGCGAATATGTCGCGGAGGTCGTTCGGGTCTGCGATCAGCATGGGCTCACATACAATCTGACCGACATGGGGACCATTATCGAAGGAGACGCCGATACGATTTTCTCAGCCGCAAAGATGCTGCACGAGATTCCATTCAGCCGAGGCGTCTCCCGCGTGCTCACACACCTGACCATTGATGACCGGCGGGACAAAGCGATTCACCTTCAGGATGAGGTGAAAGCGGTCCAGGATCGGCTCGTTCAAAAAGAAAAAGCGGCCTGAGAAACGAAGAAGAAAGCGGTCGTTCATTGGGGAGAAAGGGCCGACGAGACCGGTTTCGTCCGCTCAAAGAGATTGACTTTCTGCCTGGGTGCGGATAAAATACACCCCGCTTTCGTCATTTTCCCCTTTATTCCCCAGTAGCTCAGCTGGCAGAGCAGACGGCTGTTAACCGTCGGGTCGCTGGTTCGAATCCGGCCTGGGGAGCCACGACTGGAGCGGGGCCGTCGGAGACAATCCGACGGCCCCGCTCTCTTTTTGATTTCACTGCAAAAATTTCAAGCCGACCAAATACCTTTCCTAACGTTATCTCCATCTCCTAAACAGGATCCGAACTAAAACAGACCTCGGTGGGATGAATTAGAATTTCACAAGGGCCGAAGAGTCCACCTCCTAACAGCAAATTCCAAATTTCTGAAAATGAGGAATGTCGAAAAATGAGTAATTCGCCAGTGACAGGATATTATAGAAAATAATAAATGAGATACCGCAGAGGGGTTCATACGCTAACAAGCCATCCAAGCAAATCGGAAAATGTGTTTCAGCAAGGAAACCCAAAGACATCGTGAAGAAAACAACGTGAGGAAAGCCACAGAAGCAGTGAAGACACTTATGGTAAAAACGATGAAGTGATAAGCATCAAGCGCCTTTTGACATCGAATTAACCGGGCCGCGGCCTCGCGAGCGGCCCCGATTGATAAACAGACACATTGCCGGAAGGGTCATCAACCTTGTTTTACGAGCAGAACGCGTTCAAACCGCCCACTGAGGGCAGCGGGTCGGTTTGAACGAAGCAAACCTAAATAAGGGAGAGACGATCATGAATAAATTTATCCTTGTTGTTTTTCCCAATGAGGAAAAGGCTTACGAAGGCACGCGCGCGCTCCATCAGCTGCATAATGAGGGGAGCATTTCGCTCTACGGCACGACCGTCATCAAACGAGAGGAGGACGGAAGCCTATCGGTCAAGCAGAGAGAGGACCAAGGACCGGTGGGGATGGGAGTGGGCGCCCTCACCGGCGGCTTGATCGGGTTGCTCGGCGGTCCGGTCGGCGGGGCGATCGGGTTCGGCGCCGGCACGCTGCTCGGCAGCTTGCAAGATCTCTACGATCTCGGCGTGGACCAAGATTTCATCAACGAGGTATCCCAGAAATTCGCGGCCGGCAAGACGGCGATGGTCGCCGAAGTGTCCGAGGATTGGGTCACGCCGCTGGACACCCGGATGGAAGCGATCGGCGGGGGAACCGTCGTTCGGGAGTGGCGGGATGATTTCGTCCATGAGCGGACCCAGCGAAGGATCGACGCGCTCAAGGCAGACCTGGCTCGCCGGAAGGAAGAACACGCCAAGACCAAGGCTGACATGCAGGCGAAGGTAAGTAAGCGGGTCGATGAGGTGCGGGAGAAGCTCAAGAAGGACGCCGAGAAGGCCCGGGAACGGCTTGAGCAGCACAAAAAGGAGGCCGACGCGAAGATCGCGAAGCTACAGGAACAGGCCTCCAAGGCAAATGCCGATGCAAAAGCCAAGATCAACAAGCGAATCGCCGAGATGCGTGCGGACCAAGAGAAGAGAGCCGGCAAGCTGAAACAGGCGTTGGATCAGACGCAGGAGGCGATCAAAGCCGCATAAGGCCGGTTATTCGCCGGGAGAAGCTGCGTGGATGGTATCAGCGCGATTCCGCGAAGGCGAGGTCTGGCGTCTGTCCGGCTTCGGACGGCGCCGACCTCGCTGGGCGGCTAGCCATCTTCGCGCTCATCAGCGCAAACCCGAAGGAGGCCGTCATGCGCTTTTCGGGTTACGGCGGTAAGGTCCTCAGTACGACGCTGAGCGAAAAACAGAAAGCGAAGATTGAAAAAGTGCTTAACCGGGGACGAACTTCGAAGGCTGCTTAAGGTGAACCACGAACACACAATGGTCAAAGCTCAACAAGAAAAAGACCGCCGCGGCCGGCGAATTCCCGGCATTTGCAAAATCAGACGTGTGAGATTTTTCACCATACGGGCAGAGACAAGAAAATGGCTCAACCCGCACCCCTGCGGCGATCCGCTTCATTGAGCGGTGCCGATACAATTCTATAAAAGAAGGGATACGCTCAGGGCGGTTCTTTCATGATGAGCCATCTGATGGCTGTTTCGAAGTCGGTAAAGGCCCTCAGGTTTGCTCCTCTGTTGATACCGACGGTCTCAAAAAACTCTGCGTTCACCTTCTCCTCAGGAGGAACCAGGAGGGCCACTTTTTCGCGTGCGAGGGCCGGTTCCGCAGCGAGTGCGACCCCGAGTTCGAAGATATTTATGATGGAGAGGCGAACCTCGGCCCCTCGGGTGTCGACGAGGACATGGTACTGACCCGCCGTATCAAACTGGGTAACAAGGTCTTTCAGGAGATCGCGGCTTGCCGTGAGGTCTAGCGCCCCATCCGGCGCGGCCCGAATATAGTCTTGCGTGTGGATGATCTGGATGTTCGTCGGCATTGAAACCTCTTCGTTGAAACCGCCGCACGATCGGCGTCAGCGGCGCGCCGGCATCACCGCGCTCATCATGCATCATCGTTGAGCTCGGCAAGCGTGTGCGCGACTCGTTCGACCGCGCGACGACCTTCCTCAATCGCTTCCTTCGCACGGTGAAAATCAAGCAGGCGAAGGCGCGCCAGCCGGGGGGCGACCACCACCTCCGGCGGCTCGCCGGCCATGCGGCTGCGCGCGATCCTCACCTCAACGATGTCCATGCAGGTGGTCAGGACGTCCAGCATCGAGGGCATGGCCGGTTCGTCCGGCGATTTCTTGGGTGCGAGCGCGCTGATGTTCTCCTGCAGCTGGCGCATCCAGTTGCGAGCGGCGCCGGCCGGCGCTTCAGGGGCCGGGGCGGCGCGAAAGCGGCGGCCCAGGATGTCGGAGGCGAGGTCGACTGCGATCACAATATCCGCGCCCATCGCGCGGGCCAGCGACACCGGCACAGGGTTCACCAGTCCGCCGTCAACCAATAACGATCCTTCCCATCGGACCGGCGCGAATAGCCCAGGGACTGCGATCGAGGCGCGTACGGCGTCGAGGGTTGAGCCGCGGCGCAGCCAGACCTCCGCCCCCGTGTGCAGCGACGTCGCGACCGCGGCGAAGGGGACTCCAAGCGCTTCGATCGGACGGTCCGCCCACCCGCGGCGGATAAATTCCATCAGGCGATCGCCCTTGACCGCTCCACCGCTCAGGGTGAGGTCCATAAACCCGAGCACGTCCCCCATTCTAAATTCAAGCGCCCAGCTTTCGAGGCGATCGAGCTCACCGGCCGCGTAGGCGGCGCCGACCAATGCGCCGATCGATGTTCCGCAGACGATATCCGGACGAACCCCGGCCTTCTCCAGCGCGCGGATGACGCCGATGTGCGCCCAGCCGCGTGCGGAGCCGCTGCCGAGTGCAAGGCCCACGCGTGGCCTATGTAGTACAGTCATGCACACCTCCTTTGAGTGGCGGGCTCTTCTTCGATGTCTTGTTCCATCTCGTTAAAGAGCGCAGTCGTCGTCTCCATTCCCTCCTCTACTTTCGAAATCGAGTCCGGGACGACACCGTTCGAGAGCAATGGGTTGAGGATGCGCATGGACGCTCTCCGAACAGAATAAGACACGGGGCCCATCAAGGACTTCGCCGCGCGCTCGCCGAAAGACAACGCCGTCAACGCTCGCCATACGGGTGCCGCGTGGTTTTTGTTATCTGGCCATTGTCTTCAGTTCGCTTCTCACTGCAACCGAAGAGACCAGTCGGGTGAAGCCGCTTACAATGAGGTTCACGCCGACCAGGGTTCCGACGGCCCACAATGAACTCGACGGCCAGGAGAGCCCGATCATGAGACCCAGAAGCAGCGTCGTGACACTATCGAAGAGGATCCATCCGGAACCGGGCAGGGAGCGGAATTGGAAAAACACGATCATCTGCAGGATCCCCTCTAAGAACAACATCATCGCCAGCACCAAGGTGAGCGACCCCAAGCCGAGGGTTGGATGGAAGACGAGATAGATCCCTCCGACGGTGTACAGTATCCCGATCAGGAGCCGCCAGAGAAAGGCGCCGGGACCCTGAGCAGCGAAGGCGTACGCCAGATGTGCGAATCCGCTAAAGGTAATGATCCAACCGACCAGCAGGGCGACGCCGATCCCCGTCGCCAGCGGCAGACCGATGGCAAAAAATCCCAACAGGATCATCAGGAAGGCCAAACCAATGGAGATCCCTGTGACTTGCTTAATTAAGTCTTTTGCATTTTGTAGGGCCATGTTGTCTTCTCCTTTCACATAGGACCACCGGAAGCCGGTGGATGTGAGTATCGCGGCTGCCTCGAAGGGCACGCAGGATGTTCTCCTCTATTCATCCTCCAGTTTCTACTTAAAGAATCTCAACCCCCCAAAAGGGGCATTTTTCGGCGCCCCGTTCCAAATTCTTTTCGGCGTGGATCAGCGACCACTGCTTCCACCGGAAAGTCGCGCGCGCGCCAAGCATCTACCCTCCGGGAATTGCGTAATGTGATCGAAAGGGCCGTTATTATTTCGCGCGGCGGCGCGTTTGACTTCGATCTTCCGGTGAAAGATTCAACACCGGCTTCCTCTCACGTTGCGCCTCAAGGGGTGGATCACCCCGAACCTGAGTTTCTCACCGAAGCGGAGATTCAGCGGCGAGAACGCGGAAACCTCCTCAGCATCCTCCGGAAAACCAATTGGAAAATCAAGGGCGCCGACGGCGCAGCGAACTCTTGGGGGTGAAACCGACGACCCTGCTGACACGGATCAAAAAGATGGGTCTCACACGGCCGGGTTAAAGAGTCGATCACGGACTTCTGCGAAATTCTGCGCCAATATTCGAGGCTGATTTACAAGCCCTTCAAGGTTGGATTGGGTATTCTCTCTGTAGACGTCCTAAGGGGAGGAGGAGTCGACCACCATCAATAAAGCAAGATTTGTTCAACTGACTGAGTCAACTCCCGAAGATCCTCAAAAACCCGCTTGATCTCGGGACCCGGCGCAATGCAAAAAGTTCGATACGTCTTAACGAAGGGGTGCCAAGACTGGAGCGGGGCCGTCGGATTGTCTCCGACGGCCCCGCTCCTTTTTCCTTTTACAGCGGACTCTCAACGCGCTTTCTGACGTTCACCAAACCTTTCCCTATCACCTGAACAGCCAGACCGTGTCATTTCTTATTTAAATACTTCTCCCGTACCCGCAGAAGGAGCACCGCCAGGCCTTCTCCATCTGGTAC
>SCUR01000258.1 GCA_004297235.1 Candidatus Manganitrophaceae bacterium
GGCTCGAAATCAAAAAGAGCAACCTCGGATTCGTCAACAAAGGGGCTCATCCGGAGTATCGCGTCTTCGTGGAGGAGACGGAATTTAATCTGACCCATTTCAGCAATCATTTGACCGAAGGGAGGAGCGAGGCGAACCTGAAGGGGAAGTTTATGGGAAGTGGAAACCTCGGGTCGACGGTCCTCTTTCGGCCGGGGAAAAAAGGCCCCGATCTCAACCTTGCGATCAGCGTCGAAGAGACCGACCTAAGGACGATGAACGACCTTCTCCGCGCCTACGGGAATTTCGATGTGGCGGCCGGGAAGTTCTCGTTCTTTATGGAGGTGGCGGTGAGGGAAGGGCAGGTCACCGGTTATGTGAAGCCGCTTTTCAAAAAGCTGAAGGTCTATGACCGGCGGCAGGACAAGGAGAAGAACGCCTTCCACAAGCTCTATGAGGGATTGGTCGGGGGAATCTCGAAGCTGTTGGAAAACAAGCCGCGCGATGAGGTCGCCACCCGGGCCGATATTTCCGGACGGATCGAAAACCCGCAGTCGAGCAGTTGGGAGATCGTCGTCCGGCTGATCCAGAACGCGTTCATTAAAGCGATCCTGCCCGGATTCGAAAAAGAGGTGAGCAAAGGGCGCTGATCTTTTCCGATCTCCGGGCTCATTCACCCGGCCTTCTTTGTGATTGATGAGGAAATCGCGGTATGTTAAGATTCTGCCATGTCCTCCTCCTCTTTTCCAAGCCGGATCGGCCTGGTTGAAAACCTCCGCAATCACCTTCTCGCCGGCCATTGGGCGGCGATGTTCGGCGGCCCCATGATCGGGAAAACCACCCTGGCCCGACGCCTTGCGGAAGAGTTGAACAATGCGGGGGGAAAAGCGGTCTCTCTTCAACTTCCCCTGCTCATGACCGATACGGCGTTCTGGCCGCTTCTCCTCGAAGCTCTTCTTCAACAAGGAATCGGCCCGACGGCGCGCAACCCTTTCAAGAAACCGCCGGCCGCTCTCCCCGAGTTGATGTCGCAGCTTCACCTTCTCTATGAAAAAGCTCCCTCGGAGACGGCCGCGCGCCCGGTCATTCTCATTTTGGACGACTGCGATCATCTCCTCCGCCATGCCGAGAGATTGATCCCGCAGATCGTCAACCTGGCGCTGGAATCGACCCTCCCCTCGATCCAGGCGATCTGCTGGGTGGGGGGGGCCGCGTTTGCCGATTGGGTCGCCGCGCATCCGGCCGCGTTTAAACTGCCGCTCCGTCTCTACCCCCTCTCCGTCATTCCGATCCGGGAAGCCCGGCGGATCATCCGAGAGCAACTCGGACCGGCGAAACCGGTGGAAGAGATCGATCGAATCTGGAACGAAACCGGCGGCCATCCCCTTCTGATGGAACAGGCCTTTCATCCGGAAAGTCCTCTTTCCACCAAAACCCTGCAAAGCCATCTGCGGCAGACCCTTCGCCCGGAGGACGACGTCATCCTCGATCAACTCGATCCGGGAGGACGGTGGACCCTCCTCGATGCCTTGAAAGGTCCCCAGGGAGAAAAAATCCCGAAGCCGGCCCTTGATCGTCTCTGCATGCTCGGTCTCACCGTTCGGACGCTGATCGACGGCGTCGCCGCCATTCGCCTCACCTCTCCCCGCTTCGCCCGGGGGACCGAAAAATGATCGAGAAAGAATCCGATCGCCTGGAAAATGAGGAGACTGTCAGACGTGAAACGCTCCGTTCCATCTATCCGATCTTCAAGCAGGAGGTCTACAATCGCCGCGGCGCGATGATGCAAATCGCGCGAAGCGGGATGCTCTCCTTCGTCTCCCTCTCGGTTTTGGCCGCTCTCCTCTCCGGCGGCCGGCTGATCCATCCGGCGCTCAAGGGGTTGGCCTCCGTCGGCGTCGGTCTGGTCACGCTTCTGCTGATCCATCAGATCCGCCAAGAAAAGTCACGCCACGAGCGGGCGAAGCGCCAGCTCATTCTGCTGGAACAACAACTCCAATTCTTCGAGCCGGGGGCCTACATCGAGAACGCCCCGCTCTACCCGACCGAGTGGCAGGAGCGGCCGGCCATCGATAAGGGCTTGGTTTTGGCAATCATCGGATTGCTCGCGACGGCCCTTTTGTTAATCTCGACGATTCTGCTCGCGTAGTATTGCTCCATTTACGCGAGCGGCCTCCGACCCGTTCGAGTCGATCATCGACTCATCGCATAAATCAACTGATCCACCGTGATCCCGTCTTTCGTCACACTCTTCTTCAATCGCGCTTCACACTCAAAACCTGCTTTTTCCAGTACCCGCATGGAGGCGAGATTCCACTCGAACACCCCGGCCTCGATCCGGCAGAGGTCGAAGTTTTTGAAGGCATACTCGGTCACGGCGCGCACCGCCTCCGTGGTAATTCCGCGGCCCCAGAACGGCTCTCCGAGCCAATAGCCGATCTCGGCCGACCGTCGGAAAACATCTCTCCTGATATCAAAACCGATTCCTCCGACCGCCGCTCCATCGACCACCATCGCAAATTGGGTTTGAGGGGTGATCACACTCGCCAGTCGAATCCACCGCCGGGCATCGGCCCGCGTATAGGGGTGGGGAAACCGGTCGCGCAGGTTGATCCAGATGTTCCGATTGTTCGCATGAAGCGCCAATGACGCCTCATCGCCCGGCAGCCACTCTCGCAACAGAACTGGGTCCAGTTTTATTTTCAAAGCCGTCTCCGCGCCACATGCCGGGGATTAGCGCTCATCGATGTTGGAGAGCTCGATCAAGTTCCCATCCGGATCGCGGATGTAGACCGAGCGGATTGGACCGGCGGCGCCGGTCCGCCGGGCGGGACCTTCGAGGATCGCCACGCCGCATGCGCGAAGATGCGCCGTCACCTCGGCCAGCGGAAGGGAGGTGAGAAAGCAGAGATCGGCGGAGCCGGGGGTCGGACGGGCCGCCTTCGGCTCCAACTCCCTCCCCTGCGCATGCAGGTTGATTTTCTGGTCGCCGAAGAGCAGCGCCTTCCGCTCGTCGCCGAAAGTGACCACCTCCATCCCCAGCACGCGCGCGTAGAACGCGCAGGTCGTCTCGATGTCCTGCACGGTGAGAACGAGATGATCGAGCCGGTCGATCTTCATCGGCCTTGTTCCTTCCGCCCCACGCGCAGTCGGATCGGCGTTGTCAGCAGGCGGGGCCGGTCCGGATCGCCCCAGACCGGGGCCAATTCCGCCGACAGCAGCGCAACCGGATCCTCCCCCCGCTCCCGGATGTAGCGGCGAACCGCCGACCAGGTCCCCAGATAGCCGGCGAGTTGAGAGAGGGCGACCGGCGACTCGATCTGAAAAGCGGGCGTTTCCATTTCAACGAAAGGGAAGGAGATCGATCGATATCCCTCCTCCACTCTCCTCCGCTCCGGCGGCCAGTACAGCCCCAACGTCTCGGCATAGAAACGCCGGACGATCCGGTCGATCGCCGGTTCGATCGTGAAGAGCGGATAGCACCAGACCGCGACGAGACCGCCTGGAATCAGAACGCGCTTCACCTCGTCGAAGAAGGCGGGAATATCGAACCAGTGCAAGGCCTGGGCGACAGTGACCAGGTCGATCGATGCCGTCTCCAACCCGCTCCGCTCGGCGGAAGCGACCCGATACTCCACACGGGGATGAGAGCGCGCATACGCGATCTGCTCGGCGCTGGCGTCGGTGGCGATCACCTGTTTGAAACGGCCCGCCAAGCCGAGCGCCGCCTGGCCGCTGCCGGTGGCGCAATCCCACGCCCATTCCCGCTTCGGCGCCGCCCCCGCCAGGAAATCAAAGAGCGACTCCGGATAGCGGGGCCGAAAGCGGGCATAACCGGCCGCCGTCTCCGAGAAGTGGTCTATAAAAGTCATCGGTTCTCTTCTCTCCTTTCGGCGCGCCGGCCGTCGGAAGGCATTGCGGGCCCGCTTCTCAATCTAGTATAGTGAAGGGGATCGTTGCAACCGGAGGGACAACCCATGGCGACCCAGATGATTCATGTCGAACGGATCGAGGCGGTCGAAGAGCCGCTCGAATTTTGCGTGATCGTCGGCGAAGACCGGAGCGAGACGAAGCATGAGGTGACAATGGCGGAATCGATCTACCAGAAACTGACCGGCGGAAAGATCAGTCCGGAGCGTTGCATCCAGGCGGCCTTTCAATTCCTGCTCGACCGGGAGCCGAAGGAGTCGATCCTTTCCCGGTTCGACATGACGACGATCTCAAAATATTTCCCCGACTTCGAGCGGGACTTCCACAAATATCTTTGAGTCCGATCCCTCCACCCATCTCAGTCCTTCTCCTCCGCGCCCGCTTCGCGGAGAAGAGCCGCCATTTCCTTGTGCCTTCCCGTCTCGGCCAACGCCAGCGGCGTTTTTCCATTCTCCGCCTGGGCATTGACGTCGGCGCCGTGCCGAAGGAGAAGCCTTGCAAGCTCCACTTGGCCGTGGATCGCCGCCTGGTGCAACGGCGTCCAACCTCCCCCCTGTTTCGCATTCACCCCCGCGCCGCGCGCCACGAGCCTCTCCGCAATTGCCAATGAGATATCGGGCTGCCGATGGGCCAGGGCGCTGTGGAGCGGTCGAACCCGCGCCGCGTTCCGAGAGGGGGCATCGACATCGGCTCCTTGCTCGATGAGATAGGCCGCCACTTCCGGATGACCGAAAAAAGCCGCCAGCCCCAGCGGTGAAAAGCCATCGGGGGAGACGGCATTCACCCCTGCCGGATTTTCTTGGACAAGCGCCTGCACCCGACCCAACTTCCCGACCGCTGCGGCTTCGAAGAGATCGAGGTTCGATTTCAGGGAAAGCAGAAGATCGACCATTTCTTGCCGTCCGCGGTAAGCCGCCAACAAAAGAGCCGACACGCCCGCCTCGTCCCGACTCTCAAGAAGGAGCGGGTGCGATTCGAGGAGCGCTCGCGCCTTGGCGACCTCCCCCGATTTGACCGACTCGAGAAACGATTCTTCAAGACCCATCGATCCCTCCTGATTCATGAACCGGACAGGCTCATCCTCCCCCGCTGAATCCTTCCCTGTATAGTCCAGTTCGCCGCGGGAGTCAAGCGCTGTGCCGCCTGCTGCGCCGGGAGCGTCTCCATGAACGAGTTGTAAAGGGGGCCCTTTTCCTTTACCCCCTTTTGTCTTGACGTTTTTACCCCAGAACATTAAAATCTTCCCATGCCGAAACAGAGCTTTGTCCACCTCCATCTTCATACGCAATACTCCCTGCTGGACGGGGCCAGCCAGGTCGATCCTTTGCTCGAAACGGCCAAGGGATTCGGGATGCCGGCCGTCGCCATTACCGACCACGGCAACCTCTTCGGCGCGATCGAGTTCTACCAGAAGGCGAAGAAGGCCGGAATCAAGCCGATCATCGGGTGCGAGGCCTATCTCGCCCCCCGAAGCCGGTTCGATAAAGAAGGGACCGGGGCAGATGACGACTACAACGAAATCGGCGGCTCCAACCCCTACTACCATCTGATCCTCCTTGCCTCGAATGAGGCCGGCTACAAGAACCTGATGAAGCTCCTCACGATCGCCAACCTCGAAGGGTATTACTACAAGCCGCGGATCGACAAAGAGGTGCTCCGAAAACACAGCGAAGGCCTCATCGGCCTCTCCGCCTGCCTGCGGGGGGAGATCCCCTATCTGCTCGCCCGGGGCTATGAGAAAGAAGCGGTCGCCGCGGCGCATGAGTATCAGGAGATCTTCGGAAAAGAGAATTTCTTTCTGGAGATCCAGGACAACGGGCTCGAGCTCCAGAAGACGGCCAACCGGCAGCTGATCGATCTCGCCCAAAAAGAGAACATCCCGATCGTCGGCACCAACGACTGCCACTATCTCCACAAGGACGACGCCCGCGCGCACGACATCATGCTCTGCCTTCAGACCGGGAAGACGGTCAACATGCCGAACCGGATGCGGTTCGAGACGCAACAGCTCTACTTTAAATCGCCGGAAGAGATGATCCGGGGCTTTCAGGAAATCCCGTCGGCGATCAGCAACACGCTGCGGATCGCGGAGATGATCAACCTTGATCTCAAGTTCGGGACCTTCCATCTCCCCCAATACGAAGTCCCCGCCGGGATCACCCGCGAGGCCTACCTCGCCTCGCTCGCCCAGAAGGGGCTCGAGCTCCGATTCGAGCAATCGAGGGGACGCGCGGCGACGCTCCGCCCCCTTTATGAAGAGCGCTTGAAAAAAGAGCTCGACGTCATCAACAAGATGGGATACGCCGGCTACTTTCTGATCGTCTGGGACATCATCAACTACGCGCGGACCTCGAACATCCCGGTCGGTCCGGGTCGCGGATCGGCGGCGGGGAGCCTCGTCGCCTATGCGTTGAAGATCACCGACATCGATCCGATCGAGTACGGCTTGATCTTCGAGCGCTTCCTCAACCCGGAGCGGATCACCCTCCCCGACATCGACATGGACTTCTGCATGGACCGGCGCGAGGAGGTCATCCGCCACGTGACCCAAAAATATGGGGCCGACCACGTCTCCCAGATCATCACCTTCGGGACGATGGCGGCGAAGGCGGCGATCCGCGACGTGGCCCGCGTGCTGGAGCTCCCCTATGCGGAGGCCGACAAGCTCGCCAAGCTGATCCCCAACACGCTGAATATCACCCTCGACGAAGCGTTGGCCCAAGAGCCGCGCCTCAAGCAGGCGGCCGAGGCCGATCCCAAAGTCGGCGAGGTAATCGATCTGGCGAAGCGGCTCGAAGGGCTCGCCCGCCACGCCTCGACGCACGCGGCCGGGGTGGTGATTTCGGCGGAGCCGCTCACCGAGCATGTCCCCCTCTATCGCGGGAGCAAGGGTGAAACGATGACCCAATACGCGATGGGGGACATCGAGAAGATCGGCCTGGTCAAGTTCGACTTCTTGGGGCTGCGAACCCTCACGGTGATCGATCACGCCGTCCGGCTCGTGAACGAAAAACCGAATCAACCCCATCCGCTCGAAATCTCCCAAATCCCGATGGACGATCCGGAGACCTACCAGATCCTCGGGTCGGGCGAGACGACCGGGATTTTCCAGCTGGAGAGCGCGGGAATGCGCGACCTGCTGGTGAAGATGAAGCCGGAGAACTTCGAGGACATCGTCGCCATCCTCGCCCTCTACCGTCCCGGCCCGATCGGCAGCGGGATGGTCGACGACTTCATCAAGCGAAAGCGCGATCCGAAAAAGATTCAGTACGAGCTCTCGCAGCTGGCCGAGATTCTGAAAGAGACCTACGGCGTCATCGTCTACCAAGAGCAGGTGATGAAGATCGCCAACGTGCTCGCCGGCTTCTCGCTCGGAGACGCCGATCTGCTTCGCCGCGCCATGGGAAAGAAGAAACCGGAGGAGATGGCGGCCCAGAAGGCCAAGTTCATCGAGGGGGCGGTCCAGAACGGCCACGCCAAGGCCAAGGCGGAGAAGATTTTCGATCTAATGGAGTACTTCGCCGGATACGGATTCAACAAATCGCACTCCGCCGCTTACGCGCTGATCACCTATCAGACCGCCTACCTCAAGGCGCACCATCCGCATGAGTTCATGACGGCGATCCTGACGAGCGAGATGGGAAACGCCGACAAGGTGGTAAAATATATCACCGAGTGTCGGAACATGGACATTCAGATTCTGCCGCCCGACGTCAACGAGAGCGACCGCGACTTCACGGTGGTCCCGGGGGGGATCCGGTTCGGGCTGGCGGCGATCAAGAACGTCGGGAGCGGGGCGGTCGATGTGATCATCGCCGCCCGCACCGCCCAGGGGCGCTTCACCTCTCTCTTCGATTTTTGCCGGAAGATCGACCTGCGCAAGGTCAACAAACGGGTGATCGAGGGGCTGATCAAGTGCGGCGCGTTCGACTCGACCGGAGCGAAGCGATCGGCCCTGATGGAGGTGCTCGAGCGGGCGATGCAAGACGGCGTGCAGCAGCAGAAAGTCAAAGAGGCGGGACAGATGACGATCTTTGGAAACGGCGGGGGGAGCGATGCGACGGCGGTGACCGACCCGCCCCTCCCCGACGTTCCCGAATGGGAAGATGCGCACATTTCAAAACTCGAAAAAGAGGCGGTTGGGTTCTATATCACCCGCCACCCGCTGACCCCTTTCATCGAATTGATGAAGAAGCGCTCGGCGACGCCGACCGAAGATCTCGCGGCAATCGAAGAAGACCGGGAGATCCGCATCTGCGGGGTGGTCGTTCAAGAGAAGGTGGCGACGACCAAACGGGGCGACCGGATGGCCTATCTTCGGATCGAAGATTTGACCGGGTCGGTCGAGGTGATCGTCTTTCCCGATCTCTATCAGACCTCCTCCCCGCTTTTCCAGCAGGACATTCCCCTTCTCATCAACGGCATGCTGGACCGCGGCGACAAGGGGCTGAAGATGAAGGCCACCGCGATCATCCCTTTGATTGTAGAAACGTCCAAAACCGTAGAGACCTCCCGCCGAGACGTCTCTACAGGCGCGCCGCCGGAAAAGTCGGAGAGAACCTCCTTCTTCCCCGCGCGTCCTTATTTGATTCGACTTTCAGCGGAGGCGGTCTCTCCCTCCGAATTAGTACAGCTGCAAGGAATCTTGCAACGCTATCCGGGAGCGCTCCCGGTCCATGTAAGGATCGCCGTCCCGGAGCCGTCCGGATCGTTCAGCGAATCAACGATCGCGGTCGATTCCAAGCTCCAGGTCGACGGCTCGGAGCGGCTCACACAAGAATTGGAAACCCGTTTTGGAAAAGGGGTCGTCGTCCGGACAACGCCGGCCGATCTCCCATTTTGAGGTAAACGTGAACGACTTTTTGGAATTTGAAAAACCGATTTTAGAAATTCAGGCCCGGATCAACCATTTAAAAGATGTGGTGAAGACCGAGCCGAGACAAGGCGAAGAGATCAAGAAACTCCAGAAGAAAATGGAGGCGCTGCAGGAGGAGATCTATTCCAAGCTGACCGCCTGGCAGAAGACCCTCATCGCCCGGCACTCGCAGCGACCGAACACCGACGACTACATTGCGATGATGTTCGAGGACTTCACCGAGCTGCACGGCGACCGGCTCTACGGAGACGACAAATCGATCCTCACCGGCCTCGCCCGTTTGGACGGCCGCTCCGTCGCCGTGATCGGTCATCAGAAAGGCAAAACGGTCAAAGAACGGATCGTCCGGAATTTCGGCATGCCCCACCCCGAAGGATACCGGAAGGCGCTTCGAATCATGCAGCTCGCCGAAAAGTTCAACAAGCCGATCATCACCTTCGTCGATACCCCCGGCGCTTATCCCGGCGTCGGCGCGGAAGAGCGCGGACAGTCGGAAGCGATCGCCCGAAATCTGATGGTCATGTCTCAGGTCAAAGTGCCGGTTCTCTCGGTGGTGATCGGGGAAGGGGGGAGCGGCGGAGCGCTGGCCATCGCGGTGGCCGACCGGCTTCTGATGTTGCAGTACTCCATCTACTCGGTCATCTCGCCGGAGGGGTGCGCCGCGATCCTCTGGAACGATGCCGCCAAAACGGCCGAAGCGGCGGAAGCGTTGAAGATGACCGCGCAAGATCTTCTTCAGTTGAAGGTGATCGACGAGATCATCCCGGAACCTCCCGGCGGAGCCCACCGGAATCCGTCCAAGATGGCGGAAGGGCTCTCGAAAACCCTCTCCAAACATCTCCGGGAATTGGAGTCGCAACCGCCCGCGGAACGTCTTGAGGCCCGCTACAATCGGCTTCGGAAGATCGGCAGCTTCTCGGAAGAGGCCTCGTTACCGAAGGCTCCTCCCTCCTCCTGACCCCCCTTGTGTCCCGCCGCCGCCCCCGCTGGGTGGCCTATTGACGGAGCCGCCGCTGCTGCTGCCGCTCCCCCTGTGGAACCCCCGCAGACTGCGCGATCCGGGCGGAATCTGATGACGACCGTCGACGATGATGAAATTTCGCGGATAGTAATACGGATAGCCGTAAAAGAAACTGGTACCGAAAAAGAAGTTCGGATAGTACGGATCGTAATAGTAGGGCGGGTAGAAGAACGGATCGTAATAAGCCGGATAATATGGGGCGTATCTTCCGCCGTAGGAGCCGTAATAATCGGCCCGGACGGAGGTGCGGGCGCCGGTGTGGCAGCCGGCCATTGCGGTCACGCCGACCAGCAATATAATTAAAAGCGTTCTTTTGATCATGGTCATCCCGTGTTGATGGTTAAAAGCCGACGCGGATCCCTCCGCTCAGCGAATATTGATCGAACAAACTCCCCTCGATAAAAAGGGCCGCCTGGTCCGAGGGGGTGAGATAATACGACGTCCCTAAAAAAATCCCGAAGGTGTCGCTCTGTTTCAGATCGAGGTCGAGTGTCTGGACCGAGGTCGGAACGTGGTCCTTCCCTTTCACGAATGAAAAACGAATCCCGCCGTACGGCTCGAACGCATAATCCCTTCCCATCACCCCGATCTTCAGCGTATGCTCGGTCCAGCGAATCTTCTCTTTGACACTCTCTCCGCTCGGCGGGAGAAGGTGAACCAGATTTCCGCTGTTGTCGACAATGGTCGGGTCGAAGAGGACGCTGTCGCTCACTTTAAACTGGAGAAAACGATAATCGGCGAAAATCTGAAACGGCCGCCGGGGGTTCCGCTCCCGAAAGAGCACGATACGAGCCCCGCCGCCGTAGGCGCCGCCGAAATCGGCGTCGAACCCGAAGTCATCGATGCTCAGATCGCTTCCCCCGACCAGGCCGTAGATTTCGAGCGGGTCGACGATCCGAACGCTCAATTTACCGAGCAGACGAAGCGACTGCGCCGAGGCGGTGGTTTCAGGAAAGTTCTCGCCGGCGAACTGGGTGTTCTCTTCCGTCACGTCCCGGTCGAGGACCTCAAAAAGCGCTTCAAAATGAATTCGTCCATCCTCATTGTAAGCGGCCGCTTCCACAGGGACGACGATAGGAAGTGCGAACAGAAAGAGCAGCAACATGAATCGCTTCACGGTCGACATCATCCACCTCCTGGAAAGAGTTTCTCTATTCTAGGCTCTTGAAAATTTCATTGTCAATGGCGCGGAGCCGATCTTTTTGGAGCCGAGAAGCGGCGCCTCCGTCCGGATCGAATGAAGAATCGAAATCATCGGTTCAATCGACGGAAAAATCCGGATAGACCGGCCGTGCCGGCCGGACGGGAAAAGCAATTCGGCAAAGGATTGGGTAGCGTATTTAAATGAGAGGGGGGGTGAGCCGGCCTTAAGCCGATTCGCCTCCGGGAGAGGGATTCGATCCGCTCAGGATGGTCTCCTCTTCAAGCGGCGCCTCCGTTTCCGCTTCGGCCATCCTGTCTTCAGATTCGGCAGCGGCGGCTTCGTCGGAAGATTCCACCGGCGGCTCGGAAAGGGTTTCCTGCATCTCCGCCGGGACCTCTCCTTCCCGTTCCGACTCCACCACCTCTGAGAATTCCTTGAGGGTGGGAAGCCCGGTGAGGTCGGGAAGACCGAAATATTGGAGAAACTCGCGGGTGGTGCCGTACATCATCGGCCGGCCGGCCACTTCTTTTCGGCCGACGATCTTGATCAGCTTTCGCTCCATCAACGTCTTCAAGACGCCGGCGGCATCGACGCCGCGGATCTGCTCGATCTCGGCCCGGGTCGCCGGCTGTTTGTAGGCGATGATCGCCAGGGTCTCCAACCCCGGCTTCGAAAGTCTGGCCGCCGCCTTCACTTTTTCCATCTCTTTAATCCAGGGAGCCATCTCGAACCGCGTCGTGATCTGGTAACCGCCGGCCACCTCGACGACCTGGAGCCCCCGATTCGACTGCGCGTATTCGGTTTTCACCTCTTCGAGAAGCGCTTTTAACCTCGGCTTTTCCACTTCGGTGAGGACGTCATGAAGCCGGTCGATCGAGATCGGATCGCCCGAAACAAACATCAATGCCTCCATGATCGGCTTAATCTCATGATCTTCCATACTGCTATACCTCTCCCGAAAGGTTTTTTGTTTTGAACAAGCGAAGGGGCCCGCACACGTCTCCCTGGGCCACCCGGATGAGACCGAGACGGATCACTTCCAACAGCGCCAAAAAGGTCACCACGACGGAATGGCGCGTCCGCATTCCTTCGAAGAGATCCTCGAAGAGAATACTTTCGATCGGCTCCAATCGCTCCATCAAAAATTGCATCCGATCTTTCACGGTCAGCTCGTCAATCGTGACCTGCAGGACCTTCTTGTCTGGAATCCTCGCGAGAACATTCTTCAATGCATCGAGAAGACTATAAAGGCTGAGATCGGTCAGCGGAATCTCCTCGGGAAGGAGTTCGGAGGGCGACGGCTCTTTTTGGAAAATCTCCCGCCAGAGACTCTCCCGCTCTTCCAAACGCTCGGCCGCGTCCTTGAATTTTTGATACTCCAAAAGACGGGCCACCAACTCCTGTCGAGGATCTTCCTCTTCCGCGCCCTCCTCACTCTCCGAAGGGGGCAAGAGCGTTTTCGACTTGATGTGGATGAGGGTCGCCGCCATGACGAGAAATTCCCCGGCGATGGAGAGATTGAGCGACTTCATGAGGTCAAGGGTTTCGATATACTGCTGGGTGATCAGAGCGATGGGGATGTCGTAAATATTGATTTCGTTTTTTTTGATGAGATGAAGAAGGAGTTCGAGGGGCCCCTCGAAGGTCCCGACCTTTACTTCATATGCCGCTTCCGATTCCATTCGGCCCGCAGAGATCCCCGTTGAGTGATTTGATGCGCGTAAACTGATTCGACAAGGCCTTTATATCATTTAAAAAACGAGTAATCAAGGGAAAAAATCAAGGTATGGTGGAAGGAAAACAAAAGCGGCCCCACATAAAGTATCCTATCGAGGAATGATGGCCCGGAGAAAACCGGCTCAGACCAGCCCCGACAGGAGAATCTTTGCATCTTGGAGGTCTTCTTGATGGACCAGGAGTCGCGCACCCGAGGGAGCCGGGCTGGCGCCCGGTCCGAAAATTCCGATGTCTTCCGATTGGATCAAGTAGGGAATCTCCGCCTGTTTGAGTATCTCCCCTGCCATTTCCGCCTCCATCCGAGATGGAAAACGATGAAGAGGGATGAAGCTCATCCGTTGGGTCTCCATAGTGAGTGAACAGATCGTTTATTATGACACCCCCCCACACCGTTCACAAGCTTTTTCGAAAGCCGGTAGTGGGTCAGTTTGGGTTAAGCGGTTTTATTTTGGGCCGTCATTCCCGCGAAAGCGGGAATCCAGAGCCCTTAGACCTAATTCACTGGATTCCCGATTAAACATTCGGGAATGACAA
>SCUR01000259.1 GCA_004297235.1 Candidatus Manganitrophaceae bacterium
GCGTCTTCCGTTCGGCGGGGTGAAGCAGTCGGGCTATGGAAGGGAGCTGAGCGAATTTGGAATCCGGGAATTCGTCAACATCAAAACAGTCTGGGTGAAAGAAGGAGGTGAAGCGCGCGCGAGCGCGACCGAGTGATGCTCCGATTTCGAACCGGGGTTTACGGTAGTGGGTCCGTTTGAATTTGTCATTCCCGAATGTTTAATCGGGAATCCAGTGAATTAGGTCTAAGGGCTCTGGATTCCCGCTTTGATCCCAGTAGAGGGATCGATCTGAGTGGAAGTGCTCTTCTGATATCCACGTGCCTTTCGGCACCTTGTGCAGCTTCGCGGGAATGACGGCTCAAAAAGGAACCGCTTAACCCAAATTGACCCACTACCTTCAGCCCCTTGTAATTGACAATACGCTTCTTGTAAGATCCAACTAGGAGTCACCCCTGAAGAGAGCAAACGGCTCTTCATTTGTCTCTAAGCCCCTCGATTACGGAGCTTACGTCCTGAGGATGTTAAAATGGAAAATAAGCTCACTGTTCGAAGCCGGGCTGAAGAAAAAATAAAGAGAACCCCTGTCCCTTCAAAACCCCTCTCCCCTCAAGAAACACAACATTTGATCGATGAGCTGCAGCTTCATCAAATCGAAGTAGAGATCCAAAACGAGGATCTCCGATCGAGCCAGTCTCAACTGGAAGCGCTCCTGAGCCGATACACCGATCTCTATGACTTCGCCCCGATCGGTTATTGCACCTTGGATAAAAACGGGCTTGTCCTGGAGGTGAACCTGAAAGGGGCGGAACTGATCGGGATCGAGAGAGGCCGTCTGATCGGAAGGCCGTTTTCACTTTATGTCGCGGAGGAAGATCGATCTCGGTTCAGAACGCATCTAAACAAAGATTTTGAAATGGGAGCGAGGAAAACAGACGAATTCAAATTAAATTCGAGTGGAGGAAACCCGTTCGATGCCCGGCTGGAAGAGAGCGTCGGGAAAGATGTAGACGGTCGTCTTGTCCGGCGGATCGCGATCATCGACATCACCCGACAGAAGCGGGCGGAGGAAGCGCGGGAGAAGCTCTTTGCCGACGGACAGAAAGCCAGGTTGGAGGCGGAAGAGGCCGTTCGGTTAAAGGATGAATTCTTAGCGATCGTCTCTCACGAGCTGCGCACCCCGCTGAACACCATCAACGGCTGGGCGAATCTGCTTCGAACGGGAGCGCTCGATCCGGAAACACAAGAAGCGGCCCTGGAAGCGATGGAGCGGAATGTAAAAGCGCAGGAGCATCTCATCGACGACCTGTTGGATCTCTCCCGGATCATTACCGGAAAGCTTTGTCTGAAGACCCGCCCATTGAATCCGGCGGGGATCATCGAGGCCGCGATTGAGACGCTTCAACCGGCGGCCAAGGCCAAAGGCATTCAGATCCAATTGGACATCGATCACTCGATCGAACCGGTGATGGTCGATCCGGACCGATTGCAACAAGTCCTCTGGAACCTTCTCTCCAACGCCATTAAATTCACCCCGGAGGAAGGGTCTATCGGGATCTTTTTGGAGAGAGTCGATCCTTCCGTTCAGATTCGGATCAAAGACAACGGCATCGGCATTCCATCCGAATTTCTACCCTACCTGTTCGATCCTTTTCGCCAGGCCGACGGGAGCAACACCCGATCCCACGGCGGACTTGGGCTCGGCCTGACCCTCGTGCGGCATCTGGTGGAGCTGCACGGCGGCACGGTTTCGGGCGAAAGCGACGGAGCGGAAAAGGGGGCGACCTTCATCGTCCGGCTTCCGATCCGGGCGGCGAAGCGGAACGGCCTGGAATCGGTCTCCCCCCTGTAGGCGCTGAAGAATTCTTTTTTAACTTTCCCTGCTTGTCCGGCTCAGTACAGCCATCCTATCCTAAATGAAACACCGACGAATACAAACAAGACCGACACCGCGGTCACCGGAATAATATGCCATGCCAAGGAGGGCAGGTTGTCCTCCGACAGCCGGGGAATGACCCGGAGCCGGGCGTCCGCCGCGAATGCCACCGTAATCGTCAGGAGAAGAAGCTTCAGGGCGATCAAACGCGAAACCGGGTTTCCGAAATCGAACCACTGACTCACATCGGGAACCATTCGGTACGCGAGCGACAGACCGGTGGCGACCTGAATCAGGAGGGCCGGTATTCCAATCCTTTCGTACCCGGATTCGAATCGCAATAATTCAGAAGGAGACTTCTGCTTGAGCGCCCTCGGCAACACCGTGAGCGCCAGCACCAAGTGACCCCCCGTCCAGATCGTCGCTCCCAGAATATGCAGCAACAATAACATCCCGTACATCGTCTGTGGTCCTTTCATTTCAAATGACCCGTTGAGATCGGAAGGGCGCCTCACGGCTCCCTTCTTTCACACCCGGATGCGGCGGTTCGATCGGGTGAGTAATCGACCGAAGATGCGTCGGCCCCTTTCTTCACTCTCCTGACGGCCAATCGTTGAAAGGGAAGGGAATCTCTTCAGAGGCGAAGGTCAGGAAATAGACGATTTGCTGTATGTAGCGTCCCAGACTGCGCCCGAACGAAAGGAGCCGGGCATTGGGCGCTTTGCTCAGCAACGTAACGGCGAATTGCAAGACGGCGACGATGAACAGCAGTGTGCCCGACAGTTGGTACGCGAAGGCCATCAAGACCATGAACAGTCCGCGAATCCAAATGTTCCGCTTGCGTTCCGGAGTGTCGGGCGAAGCATCCATCCGTAAGCCCTTCCTGCGCCGATCGATATGATTCCAGCGGCGAACCTTTAGATCTTTCGATCTATTGTTCCACAAATCGGAGGGAAGATACATACCACGAACGGGGGGGTAGTGGGTCAGTTTGGGTTAAGCGGTTTTATTTTGGGCCGTCATTCCCGCGAAAGCGGGAATCCAGAGCCCTTAGACCTAATTCACTGGATTCCCGATTAAACATTCG
>SCUR01000260.1 GCA_004297235.1 Candidatus Manganitrophaceae bacterium
CGAGGCGTCGGATGCCCTCTCTTTTCTGAAGAGACTTCCGGTGGATGTCATTCTCCTTAAGGATCAGATGTCGGGAATGGATGCCTTGGAGTTCTTGATGAATCTGCAAGACCTCCGGCCCTCGACGATGGCGGTGGTCCTTTGCCGCGAACGCTTTCCGGCCTCCTTGCCGGAGATGCCGAATGTCTGCTTTCTGAAAGAACCGATCAGCTGCGATGAGCTCTTTCAGTTTCTCTCGCAACTGGAATCCCCGCCCCGGCTTTCTCAGAGGACGCATTAGCCGCGAAGGAAGAACCATGCCTGAAAGTGAGCTTCGGCTTCCTCCCATCCAGTTCCCGGTCCTGGGCAACAGCGGGGCGGTCGGGCTGTTCAGCCTGCTGCACATCTCGTTGGCCGGTCTCTCGGTGGGATTTATCGTGCTCGCCCCGCTGTTGGAATATTGGGGGATCAGAGATCCTTTCTATACCCGGCTCGCCCGATCGCTGGTCCGGTTTGTCGCGGTGACCTTCAGCATCAGCGCCGTCTTTGCAGTCGTCATGGTGGAGCTCTTCATCGGGCTCTTTCCCGTCTCCACCGTTTATATTTTCCAACGGGTGGAATTCGGCGCCTATGTCGCGATCGCCGTTTTCTTTCTTCACATCTGGTGTTTCTACACATACTGGTACCGCTGGGAGAAGATGCGGGCGAAGAGCATCCCGCGGCACATCGCACTCGGCGCGGTCGCCGCCCTTTTGATCTTCACCTGGGGCGCCCTGCTCGACGGGATCGGATCGTACATGTTGACCCCGCCCGAGCGGGAGCTGGCCGGCCTGGCGCGGTTCGATCTCGCGCGGCTCACCTTTCTCTTCAACCCCACCTGGCTGCCCCTGGTGTTCCACCGGTTCGTCGGCAACATGATTATCTCCTTCTATGCCATCGGTCTCTACGGCGGTCTGCGTCTCCTCCGCCGGTCGCCGGATCCGGAAGAGGAGGCCTACGACACCCGGGTCATGCAGTTCGGCGTCATGATGGGGACCGGACTCCTCCTGATTCAGCCGCTGGCCGGAATCCTTTACTCCGTCCAGATCCGGCGCGCGAACCCGCAGGCGTTCGAACGCATCCTCTTCGGCCCGATGGAATGGCTCGTGCGAATTCAGTTCCTCCTGGTCGGCCTCCTCTTTTTCTTGAGCAATTGGTTTTTTGCGCAGATCTCTTCCAACCCGCGGCTCTCCCGGATTCTCAACGGCCTTATTCTCTTGGCGGCTCTCTTCATGATCCTCAACGTGCAGCAGATCTGGATTCGCCGCGCCCTCACCCTGCTCTTGATCTTGACGACCCTCTACCATCTCAGCCACGTGCTGCTTCACGGCGCGCTCTCCTCCCTGCGCCGTCAGGGACCGTGGCTGGCGATCTCGGTCGGTTTTTGCGCCATGGCGATCTTTCTCGTGATGGGGGTTATTCGGGAGCAGGCCCGGCGGCCTTATACGGTCTATGGACAAATCCATCTTCAGGATGAACAACAACCGGTCTCGGAGTTCGTACAGCGATGAATCAGACAGCAGAAGAACCGATCGGTCGCCGGCATTTTATGGAGCGGGCGATTTTATCCATCTTCGGCGCCATCGGCGTGATGCTCACGCCGCCGATCCTCGGCTACATCCTCTCGCCGGTCTTCCGAATCCGGGAGGATCTTTCTCAATCGACGCGATGGGCGCCGGTCGCCCCGGTTTCCGAGATGGAGACGGTCGGCGATCTTCCTCGGACCTTCGATGTTCCCTATCGGGTGAAAGAAGGGTGGCGGGTCCGGGAGACCTCCCGGCAGGTCTACGCCGTCCGGAAAGGGGGCGAGCTGGCTCTCTTCTCGACCTTTTGCACCCACCTCGGCTGCCCCACCGCCTGGGACGACGCGAAGCGGATGGTCATTTGCCCCTGTCACGGCGGGCTCTACAACAATTTCGGGGAGGTGATCGGCGGCCCTCCGCCCCGGAATCTCGCCTCGCTCGAATATAAGGTGGAGAACGGCGTCGTCTACTTGAAAGATCCGGCGAACGTGTACGAGGTCGGATGGAAAGATCCGAGAAAACGCGCGTGAGGTCGAAGGATGAGACAGTCGATTCGGGACTGGTTCGATGAGCGGGTCGGACTCGATATCTTCGAGCGGATGCTTCAGAAGCCGCTCCCGAAGCGCGGCGCCTGGTTTTATACCTTGGGAAGCGCCACGCTGACGCTGATTACCCTCCAGTTCATCACCGGCGCCTTTTTGATGTTCTACTACGTTCCCGACGGGGAGTTCGCCGAAAGCTCCATCCGCTACATCACCGAGCAGGTTCGCTACGGATGGTATCTGCGGAGCATGCACCGATGGTCGGCGAATCTTCTCTTTATCGTCATCGGCCTTCACATCTTCCGCGTTTTCGTCAGCGGCTCGTTCAAGCGGCCGCGGGAGATGACCTGGATCATCGGCGCCTTTATCTTTTGGACCGTGATCGGCATCGGCCTGACCGGCGGACTCCTGCCGTGGGACAGCAACGCCCATTGGATCGGGACGGTCTTTGGAAATACCCTCTCTTATTTCCCGTTGGTCGGACGGTTTCTCCGAAGCGCGCTCCTCGGCGGCGAGCATGTCGGGACGCTCACGCTGACGCGGTTTTACGCCCTGCATGTCTGGGTGCTTCCGCTGGTGCTCGGCATTCTCATCACGCTGCACCTCTATCTGATCCGCAAGCACGGGCTCTTCGGCTCCGTCATCGAGTACCGCGATCAGATCCGCGCGTTGGAGGCCCAGGGGGTTCGGCGGGAGTCGATCATCGTCACGAAGATGACGCCGGACGAGACGGAGCCGTTCTATCCGGCCCAGGTTTTCCGGGATTCGATCATCGCCTTCTCCCTCATCACCCTGGTCTCGCTTTTCTCGACCCTCTTCCCCTTCTCCCCCTATCGCGGCGAGGAGCCGCCGCCGACCCGCATCATCCCTCGGCCGGAATGGTTTTTCTGGTCGGTCGATGAGTGGCTGATGTATTTTCCGGGAAAGCTGATCCCGATCGGTCTCGTTCTGATCACCCTTTTCTTTCTCTTTCTCCCGTTCATTCCTTTTGTCGAGCGCCACCCGGAGGTCAGCCCCATCCGAAGGCCGGTGTCGACCATCATCGGCGCGTGGGTTTATCTCTTTATCATCATCTTGGCGATGATGGCGGGCGCTCGGATTTTTAATTATTGATTCATTTGGAGGATCGGTATGGAGGGATCTTTCATCGGAAGTCGATTGGCGATTGCGATCACCGCGTCGGTGCACGCTCTCTTCGCCACCTTCATCGTCGGCGGCATGCTCCTGGGGGCGACGGCCGAATCGGTCGGGGTCCTCACCCGCGACGAGCGCTACGAGCGGCTCTCCCACTCGATCGCCCGCACCCTCGTGCTGATGAGCGCGACCGTCGCCTTCCTGGGGGTGGTCCTTGTCCTCTTCTTGACGATCCTCTGGCCGAACTTCTGGACTCTCCTCTTTCGGATCATGTTCTGGCCCCTGATCTTTGAAGCCTCGATGTTTTTGGGGGAGGCCGCCTGTCTCTATCCCTGGTATTACAGCTGGGGGAAATGGCCTCGTAAGACGCATCTTTTGATCGCCTGGCTCGGGGCGACTTTCGGCGTGGTTGCCATGGTCATGATCGACACCGTCGGCTCTTTCCTATTGACCCCCCGACCCGTGGCGCCGGCCCTGCATCGGATGTTAAACCCCTCGATGGTGCAGCTCACCCTGCATCGATTCGCCGGCAATCTCTCCTGGTTCGGCTTCGGCATCGCCGCCCTTTCGGCGATCCGTTATCTGCGGACGAAGGACCCGCGAGAGCGGGCCTATCATGAGTGGGCCGGCGCTTTCGCGATCACCCTCGGGTTCGGGTTTCTCCTCCTCATGCCGATCATCGGCTTTTCTTATTTAAAAGCGATTCGCTTCGCCTCCGAAGGGGCCTTCGGCCGGCTGATGCTCGGCGAGAAATCGTGGATCTTCGTTCTCCAGGTCTTCCTGATTGATGTCCTCATCCTGGTCGGAACCTGGTATATGTTTCGAATCGCGAATTTCCATTACCGGGACAACGTTTATTTTAAGCGCTACCGGCTGATCACCTTCCTTCTCCTGGCCGTTGCGGCGGTCGTTTTTGTGATGCCTTACCAGATGCGCTACATCCCGTTCGCCGAGTACTTTACCTCGGCGGAGGTCAATCCCTGGGGGAAGATGCAGCCGAATAAGTATATTGCGATGGGGGTGATGATCGGTTTGGGCATTCTCAATTACGGTTTCTATCTCGGCGCCCTCCGCTTCAAGACGGAATGGGGAGGAGGAGGGCGACTGCCGCAAGTGCTCCTGATCGTCCTCGGCCTCTTCACCATCTTCTCGATGATCAACATGGGGTATGCCCGGGAGAACGCGCGTTATCCCTATCTGATCTACGGCAAGATGACGATCGAAGAAGAAAGGGAGATCGGACTGGGCGGGGGCTCGCGCGAGGGGCCGACCAGTCGACAAGAAAACCCCGAAGAGCGGAATCGTCAGGCTCCCCGGGGCTTGGAAGAAACACGGAAACGTTGATTACCCGGCCGGGGGTTCTGTCGATCCGTCCGTCGGTCCCTGAGGATTCACCTCCACCGCGTTCAGCGTCACGATCAAATCGACCTGATCTCCCCTTTTGACTTGATCGAGCTGCTGCTTCGCATCTCCTTCGACAGTGAAAATATTGATCAGCCCTTCATCGGTCCGGATTTCAATCAATCCGGTCGGCGGGTCGACGTTGAGCACCTCCCCCGAGACTTTTCCTTTCGTCGGGATCATCGGACTTCCTTGCGTCCCGCCCCCTTGATCCATTGGGTCGTCCGTTTGCGGGGCCGAACCCGGCTGCTGCTGATTCAGATCCCGCCCCGGGCTCCCCTGCTGATCGGGCGGCATCATTTGGGCAAAGGAAGCCATCGGCCCGGTGAGAATGAGCATTCCTATTAAGAATCCGAATAGAACGAAAAAAGATTTTTTCATCACATTACCTCCTGACTACGATTAAAAACCGCCCCCTTCTACCGACCGGGGGCAGCGGGTTCGTTCAACAGGGCGGCTCAACTCATTTTCCGATCGGTCGATTGATCCGCGCCTGCTCTATTTCTTCCCTTCCATTGTTACGGCGCGAAGAACCAAGTTCAGATTGACATGATCCCCTTTCTGAATGTTCCGGAGCTGCCCTTTGGCGCTCTCATCCACTTTAAATGTTTGAGGCTAACCCTGATCGGTTCGGATCTCGATCACGCCGGCCCCTGCATCAACGTTGACGACCTCTCCGGAGACCGTTCCTCTCATCCTCTCACGGCCGGCCATTCCACCCCCCGGTGCCGTGCTTGCCCCCGGAGGGGGGCCCGGCGGGACGGCTCCCCTCTCTCCCGGGCTTCCATGCGGCTGTTGTCCCGGCGGCTGGACCTGAGCCAACGCAGTCAGGGTCATGACGAGAAAAACCACGACGGCAAGTAAACGACCAAAGGCTGAAAGATATTTCTTAATCATCGTCGACCTCCTTCAAACAATTCGAGAGACACAGGCTGAGGGTCAGTGTACTGCGTGTGCGAGACATCGTCCTTCTGTAAGACAAGAGCAAGAAGAGTGCCTCCCGGAAATGCGGAGACGGCCCTTATTCAGGCAAGGGTTCCGGCACCCGTCCTCTCTCATATTTGTTTCGTGAAAAGCTTGCACAAAATCAGAAGACAATTCCACCCGCCCGGTGGTTTTTATACATTCCAATTTGCGATCGAGAAAAACCGCACGCAGGAGCGTCATGCCGAAGAGGAGCGGCCTGTGGATTGCGATGGAGCCTCTCTTTCAAGCCGCGCACACCTGGTACAAATATTGCTCCAATCATCTCATGAGACTTCATCGCTTTTACTTCGGGCGAGTGTTGACATAGCCGAGGTCGATCTCGTCGAATATCCTCGTCACCTGGAGCAACGATGATACTGGAGCAAGAGGCGCTTCTCACCACGGAAGACCGGGAGATCGGCGCCCGCGTAGTAAAGAACCTCCGGAGCAACGCCGTCCTGCCGTCTCCTCCCGACCTTCGGATTGTGGTCGCTTCCGGCGTCGTTCGTCTGGAAGGATGCGTTTCTTTTCCGGCGGAGAAAGCGCTGATCGAGGAGATCGTCCGCTTCACCCCGGGGGTGTTGGCGGTCGAGAACGCGCTTCGACTCCTCCCCTGCTCCTCAAGGAGATCTGAATCATGAGACGGATCGCAATCAACGGATTCGGCCGGATCGGCCGGATGTTTTTAAGAATCCTGCTCCAACGGCAGGAGAAGGATCTGGAAGTGGTCGCCGTCAATGACCTCGCCGATCCGGAGAGCTTGGCTTACGCATTTCGGTACGATTCGGTCCATGGTCGATGGAACGCTCCCTTCGACCTGGAGAAGAATCATTTTGTCGTCGACGGGAAGAAAATGGCCGTGCTGAACGAGCCCGATCCCTCCCGGCTTCCCTGGAAGGAGTGGGATGTGGAGGGGGTGATCGAATGCTCCGGGAAATTCACGAACCGCGAGGGAGCGTTGAAACATCTGCAGGCCGGCGCGCGACGGGTGCTCGTCTCCGCTCCCGCCAAAGAGGCCGATCTGACGATCACCATGGGGGTCAATGAGGATCGGTACGACCCGCAGCGCCACCAGATCGTCTCGAACGCCTCCTGCACCACCAATTGCATCGCCCCCGTCGCCAAAGTGCTCCATGATGCCTTCATCATCGAGCATGCGCTGATGAACACCGTCCACGCCTACACCTCTTCCCAGGCCCTCCTCGACACGCCGAAGAAAAAGAACCGGCGCAGAGGCCGGGCGGCGGCGCTCTCCCTCATTCCGACCACCACCGGCGCCGCCATTGCGGCGACCCAGGCGCTTCCGGAGCTGGCCGGGAAGATCAACGGAATGGCGATCCGCGCGCCGATTCCGGACGTCTCGATTCTCGATCTGGTCGCGCAGACCCGGGAGCCGGTCGATGTGCCGAAAATCCTCGACGCCTTTCGCAAGGCGGAACAAACCCCGCGCCTCGCCCCGATCTTGCAAGTTTCCGAAGAGGAGCTGGTCTCGGTCGACTATGTCGGCTCCCCCTATTCGGCGGTGATCGATGCGCCCTCGACCATGGTGGTCGGCGAGCACCTGCTCCGCGTGATGGCCTGGTACGATAACGAATGGGGCTTCTCGAACCGACTCGTCGATGTGGCCCAGCTTTTATAATCCGGAAGGAGAGCGCAACCATGCAGATGCCAAGCTCCCTGTGCAGAAAGAAAGAATGTGAAAAAGAAACCTCCTGCCTGAATCGAGGCGGAGGACGCTACTTCATCATTCATCGGGTGAGCCAGTTCGCAAAGCGGAATCCAAGCAAGGAGATGCGGAAGCGGCTCAAAGAGATCGACCGGCTCACCCGCTACGGAAATTGATCTCCGAATTTTGGGAGGACGGGGCTGACACCGATGCAAGTCCCGGATCAAGGTCTCCGGCCGTCCTCTCCCTCCCCTTCGGAGAGGATCCTCGTTGATAGACCGCAACCGAATGCCCACGGAAGCGGCCTCCATGCCGGACAGTAGCCATTCTCACTCATTCCCCCTTCGCCCCCCGGATTTGCCCGTCGACAGTCACGACAATGAAAAACGATTGAATCTCTCGGATGAAAAACCTTAGAATAGAAATAGGGTATTGATTGCTTCGGCAAGGAGTACTCCATGAATTCGTGGTCGAAAATGAAAGAGGATATTGCGCGGGAGATGCGGGGAGAAGCTCCCCGCATCAAACGACGGCCGGGTTCGGTCTCGGAGAAGGCGGACCATCTCGCCCAGATCGGAAAACTGCGCTACCAGATCTTTTTGTTTGAACAGAAGGAAGAAAAAAATTTCTCCGAGCTCGGCGAGCGGATGTATCAACTCGCCCAGGTCAACGGCGGGAAAAACCCGATCTCCGATCCGATCATCAAGAAGAAATTGGCCGAGGCGAGAAAGATTGAGCGGAAGCTGAGATCGCTCCACGATAAAATGGCCCAGCTTCGGGAAAGGGCCGCTTAGGCCGTTTAGGGCGGTCGGATTAAATGTGGAGCCCTTCGGGCACCGGCGCTCCCCGATCGAATCGGTCCCCGGAAAGGGGGGTGAGATCGAGCGTCCGGTATCTTCCCTCGACGATCAATTCGGCCAGCGCCCGACCGGCGGCATACGATTGCATCACTCCCCGGCCTGAGAAAGAATGGGCCTCGAAGCAGTCGGCCAGACCGGGCACCGCTCCGAGGATGGCGCTCTTATCGGGGGAAACTTCGTACAACCCCGCCCATCCGCTCACATATTTTAATTTCTCAAACCGGCTTCCGCGCTCCCAAAGCCGGGGCCAGATCTCCTGTAAAAAGAAATCGTACCCTTCATCGTCGAATCGGTATCCCTTCGGCTCGGTCGGAATCGAGTATCCCGCCAAGATGTTGTTCGCCTCATGATGAAAGTAGAGTCCGGTCGTATCGACGATCATCCCATACGGGGTGAGGTCGACCTCCTGACTGTGGGCGACAGAGACTTGGCGCCGGAGCGGAACGGAGGCGATCTCCTGGCCGTAAAGGCGGGCAAGGCGGGGCGCCCATGATCCGGCCGCATTCACCAAAATTCGCGTCGAGATCTCCTGCGTTTTTCCTTCCGAGAGTCCTCCCTCTTTCAGGAACCGCTCCACCTCTTCTTGGGACGGCACCTCGCGCAGACGCACGCGGCGGAGGCGCCCCGCTTCGAAGATGATCCGCTCGACGGCATGGCGATCGATCCAGGTCACCCCCCGCTCCGAAGCGATCCTCCGGTAATGACGCTTCAGCAGATTCGGATTAATCAGGCCGTCCCGGGGAGAAAAGGTCGCCGCCGCCACCCCTTCGAGACGATCCAGGAAGGGGAACCGGGCTTGAACCTCCGCCGGCGTCAGCGCTTCGATAGGGACGCCCAATCGCCGCTGGAGCGCCAACCGCTCGGGCGCCCGCCGCCACTGCTCCGGACTGTAGAGCCAGAGATATCCCTTCTGCTGAAAGCCGACCTCCTCCGCGAACTGCTCATAATATGCAATGGAGTGCTTTGCCAACTCGATATTGATCGGCTGCTCCCAGGTGGCGCGGACCCCGCCGGCATTCCGCTCGGTGGAACCCCACGTTCCGGAGAGGTCGATATCGACCACGCCGATCCGGCCGCCGTCCCGCTCCGCGAGGGCCTTCGCAATGCTGCTCCCGATGATCCCGCCGCCGACGATCAGAATATCAAAAGATCGCTCCAATTTTCCTCCTCCCTTTCTGATTCCATTATATCCAAATTGGCCCCGATGACCAATCATAAGCGAAGGAACCTGGGTGGCATTGCACTTGCAGCTTTAAAAAATCAGCCGAGGCACAACGGCGCTCTTCACTGTCCAAGAAGAGAGACCGCCGCCCATTCAGCGCCGGCCCCATCGAAAAGGACGAACGACGTCTGAATGGAGTTGTAAACCTATCGCACTTTTTTTCATCTTGGCCTGCTTGCACTCCGTTGGGAGTGCAGGGAAGCCCAAGGGGAGACCCCGACCGGATCCCCCCCAAGTCCGGCTGTTTGGGTTCAGTGAACCCCAGCGGGGTCTCCCCTTGTAGAGATGGTGAGGCGTTAAATGCCGTAAGGCGAGGGTAAGATCAAAACATTTAAAACCTTTCGCTTTTACCCCTTACGCCTCACGCCTAACGCCTCACGTATCCTAATACTTCTTCCCTTGACGTTTTCCCCCGATCCGATATAATCGCAATCGCATTGAATGAACCGCCGATCGATCTGAATCGGCGGTTCGAACGTCGCAGGAGGCAAGGTCGCTCTGATTTCTCTCTCCCCCACTTCCGATCAGGATGGCGCCGTCATCCCGCGGAGAGATCGGCAGACCGGATTTACTCTGCTGGAACTGATGATCACGCTGGTCATCATCTCCGTTCTTGCGGCGATGGCGCTTCCTCTCTCGAAAAATCTCGCCAAGCGGGCCAAGGAGACGGAGCTGAAGCAGCGCCTCCAAACCCTCCGGAGGGCGATCGATGACTTTCATCGCGACTGGAACCGGGACGGCGACAACCTTTTGGGAG
>SCUR01000025.1 GCA_004297235.1 Candidatus Manganitrophaceae bacterium
GGGAACCGACGAGCCGGCCGACAGTCGGGTCGAGTATGGGACCGCCCCCGCTTACGGCGGATCGACCGGTTTGAACACCGCGATGGTCACCGCCCACTCCCAGAGTCTGACCGGTCTCCTGCCCGGAACGTTGTACCATTACCGGGTCCTCAGCCGGGATGCCGCGGGAAATCTGGCGACCTCGGCCGACCATACCTTCACCACCGCCTCCGGCGCCGACACCACCCCCCCTTCTGTTCCGACGGCGCTGACAGCCACCCCCCTGTCGGACTCGCAAATCGATCTCACCTGGAGCGCCTCGACCGACAATGTCGGCGTCGCCGGCTATCGGATCTACCGTGGAGGAATTCAGATCGGCACCCGCGCCGATCCGAGCTATTCGGACACCGGCCTCTCCCCTTCGACGACCTACAGCTACACCGTCTCCGCCGTCGATGCGGCCGGAAACGCCTCGGCCCCTTCCACCGCCGCGAGCGCCGCCACCGACGCTCCCGCCGCCGGGGCTACGGCGAGATTGAACCCGCTGTCGGACACCTTCCTGAATCTGGATGAGGCTGTCCACAGCGCCGAACCGACGCTGAACACCTATACCTGGCCCGCCCAACAGATCGCCAACGCCGTCCTGATGAAATTCGATCTCTCCGGACTTCCCCCGGGGGCGGTGGTTCAGAATGCCACCTTGAATCTCGCCCTGGTGCAGAGTGATGCCTTGTCCGCCCCGACCTATACGATCACCGTCCACAAAGTGATCCACAAGCATCCCGATCTCGCAAAGGCGACCGGAAACACCTACGACGGGATCAACGCCTGGAGTGCGAGCAGTTGTTGCTATAACGGCATTCCCCTCGCACAAGGGGACATCTCGCCCCCCTATGACACCCAAACGGTCGACAAAACAACAGGAATCAAAAGCTGGAACGTGACGGCCTTGATTCAAGAATGGTGGGCGTCTCCCGCCGACAATGAGGGGTTGATGGTCAACGCCGACCCGAGCCAGCCGGCCGACGCTTATCGGACCTTTGCCAGCATGGAAGCGCCGGACGCCGCCCTTCATCCTTACCTGACCGTCACCTACTCCATGCCGGGCTCGACGCAGACCGACACCGTTCCCCCGACCGCCTCTCTGGATACCCCCGTAGACGGCGCCGTTGTTCGAGGGACGATTCCGGTCCAGGGGACGGTCTCGGACAATGTCGGGGTGGTCCGGGTGGAATACCTCGTCGACGAGACGGTGCAAACAACCTGGCAGGGAGCCGGCCCGGGAACGATCTCCTGGTCATGGGACACCGCCTCGACGGCCGACGGCCCCCATTCGCTGCTTCTCCGCGCGACGGACGCGGCCGCCCTCTCCGGCCGCTCCCAAATCATTTCAGTCATCGTCGACAATACCCCGCCCGGCGCGCCGGGGACGCCGGCCGCGACCTCGGTCCGGCAAACCGAAATCTCCTTCTCCTGGCCCGCCGCCACCGATGCGAACGCCGTGTCCGGCTACCAAGTTCACCGAGACGGCGCGGCCGTGGCGACCACGCCGAACCTCTCCTATACCGATTCGGGACTGACTCCGAACACGCGCTATACCTACACCGTGACGGCCATCGATACCGCCGGCAATCCTTCTCCGTCGTCGTCGCCTCTTTCCGTCACCACCCCCTCCTCGGGACCGGTTCTCTCCGGAATCGCCGCCGGCGACATCACCCACAGCCGCGCGACGATCACATGGAACACCGACACACCGGCAACGACCCAGGTCGAATATGGCCGAACAACCTCCTACGACCGTTCAACAACGGTCGACACGACGTTGCAGACCGCCCATTCGCAGCCCCTCACACATCTGCGCCGCAACACCCTCTATCACTACCGGGTCAAAAGCAGAGATGCCGATGGAACTCTTTCAGTCTCGGAGGACAGGACCTTTCGAACAAATTAGAGGACGGAATCCGCTTCCGCAAAAACAAGAAAGGCCCGGTGCAAGACCGGGCCTTTCTTGTTTCGATTCCTTGCGCTCTTTCCTTCAAGCCGATTCCGGTTTACAACGAGTCATCGTCGTCATGCTCTTCATTGTAGTTCGCAACCGCTTCCCTCGGCACCTTCATCAACAAGAGCCGGCCTCCCTCGACTCATTCAGGATCGAGCGCGACGCCGTTCACGCAAACCTCCTCATTTGTATGAATAAACATTGTCCCTTGGAACGCAAGACACCTGATCGGACTTTTCAGCCGGACGGCCTCTTTTATCAAGACAGAAACAAATCTACTTTTTTGATGTTAATGGACGGTTCAGACTTTATTTCTAATTTGAAAATTTTTTCGGACCGATCGGTAAAAACGCCCCTTTCGGGGTGTTGTGCCGACAAACGGGGTGAGGCAGAATGGGATCATCGGCGATAGGACGATGACGCGTGTGGATCGGACGACACGTCTTAAATATAAGGAGGTGCTCCATGGAATCGGTGAACTGGTTCGGCTCGGCGATCATTCCCTGGATCGGAATGCTTTCGATCGGTGTGTTCGTTCTCATCACGGCGGCCTATTTCTCCTCCGCCGCGCGACCGCTACTGAAGCGCGTTCCGATCACTTGTCCCGAGAGCGGAAACCCGCTCAAGGTTCTGATGAGGATCAACATCTTTCGGGAGGCTCAAAAGGTCGGCAAGGGGCTCGATGTCGTGAGCTGCCCCCGCTTTTCTCGGGAGGAGATCACCTGCTCAAAGGGATGCGTGTTCGACGGCAGGGCACAGCAGATCCATCGCACGGCCGGCGAGCGGCATATTGAAAAAAACACCCTGGTCGTCTCTTAAATCATACAGAGAAGGAGAAGAAAAATGAAGGTGTCGGTCTTGATTCTTTTATCCGCGATCTTCCTCGGCGCCGGAGCGGCCCACGGCAAGACGTTCACCCTGAAGACGGAGACGTCGGGCGAGCTCGCCTTTGTCGGAACGGATGGAACCAAAAATCCGAACCTCGAGGTGCATGAGGGCGACCTGGTGGAATTGATCATCGAGAATCAAGACGGGGTCCCGCATATCCTGACGATCCCCGAGCTCGACGTAAAGTCGACGCGGGTCGACACCGTGGGTGAAAAAACGATCGTGAAATTCGTCGCGAAGAAGGGGGAGTATCCCTACTTCTGCCCCCTTCCCGGCCATCGCCGGATGGGGATGGAAGGGAAGATCCTCTGCCGCCACAAATGAAGCGGAAGCGAGCTCACGGCTTCCGCTCTTTCAACCGTGCGAAGGCTTCCGCCATGGTGGTCAGGGGGGCGGGGGAAGATTTCCGATCGGAAGAGGTTTTTTGGACCGACGCTTTCGCCGCGGGGGGGCGGGCCGATTTCTCTTTTCCCCCCGGAGGGAGGGCGCCGTCGGCCAAACGCATCGTGAGGGATATCCGTTTCCGGTCGAGATCGACCTGGAGCACCTTCACCTTCACCACCTCGCCCGCCTTGACCACCTCGCGCGGATCTTTCACGAAACGCTCCGACAGCGCCGAGATGTGCACCAAGCCGTCCTGATGGACGCCGATATCGACGAACGCGCCGAAGTTGGTGACATTGGTCACGACCCCTTCCAGCACGCTCCCCGGCACCAGATCGGCCAAGCGCTCCACCCCTTCCCGAAAGGAGGCGGTCTTAAATTCGGGCCGCGGATCGCGCCCCGGTTTTTCGAGCTCGCGGAGAATGTCGCGCACCGTCATCTCGCCGAATTGGTCATCGATGAATTCCTGCACCGCCACGTTGGACAAAAACCGCTTGTCGCCGATCACCTCGCGCAGCGGGCGGCCGGCGGCCCGGAGAATCCGCTCCACCACCGGATAGGCTTCGGGGTGAACGCCGGAGGCGTCGAGCGGGTTCTCGCCGTTCATGATCCGAAGAAACCCGGCGCTCTGCTCGAACGCCTTCGGACCGAGGCGCGGGACCGCCAGCAGCTGCCGCCGGTGGCGAAAGGCCCCCTGGGCGTCGCGGTAAGAGACGATGTTCGCCGCGGTCGTTTCGGTCAGCCCGGCGACGCGCGCCAGCAACGGCGCGGAGGCGGTGTTGACGTCCACCCCCACGGTGTTCACGCAGTCCTCCACCACCGCCCCCAGCTTGCGGTTAAGCCGCATCTGATTGACGTCGTGCTGATACTGGCCGACGCCGATCGCCTTCGGCTCGATCTTCACCAGCTCAGCGAGCGGGTCCTGCAGGCGCCGCGCGATCGACACCGCGCCGCGGAACGTCACATCGAGATCGGGAAACTCCTTGGCCGCCGTCTCGGAGGCGGAGTAGACCGACGCCCCGGCCTCGCTCACCACCAGGCTCGTCAGCTTCAGCTCGGGATGCCGGCGGATCAGCTCTCGGGCGAGCTTGTCGGTCTCGCGCGAAGCGGTGCCGTTTCCGATGCTGATGAGTTCGATCTGATGTCGGCGGACCAGCGCCGCCAGCGTGGAGAGCGCCTCTTCCCATTCTTCTTTCGGCGGATGCGGAAAAATCGTGGCATGGTCGACCACCTTCCCGGTGGCGCTCACCGCCGCCACTTTCACCCCGGTCCGCAGACCCGGATCGAGCCCCAAGGTAGGGCGCGGGCCGGCGGGGGCGGCCAGCAGGAGGTCCCGCAAATTCTCGCCGAAGACCCGGATCGCCTCTTCTTCCGCCCGCTCGCGCAGCCGCAGGAACGATTCGGTATCGAGCTGCGATTTGATCTTCACCCGCCAGGCCCAGCGGACGGCCTCGGCCAGCCATCGGTCGGCCGGGCGCTGTTGATCGGCGATGCCGAACCGCCGGGCGATCATCGCGTCGCAGAGGCCGAACGCCGACGGCGTCTCCAAATCGTCCTGCCCGGGAAGCTGAATGACGAGGCGCAACATCCCCTCGGCGCGGCCGCGGAAGAGCGCGAGCGCCCGGTGGGAGGGAATCTGTTTGAGCGGCTCCGAGAATTGGAAGTAGTCGGAGAACTTCGCCCCTTCCTTCTCCTTCTCGGGAACGACCGTGGAGACCAACACCCCCTTTTCCCACATCAGCTCGCGGAGCGCCCCGACCAGATCGGCCTCCTCGGCGGCCCGCTCCATGAAGATCTGCCGGGCGCCGTCGAGCGCCGCCGCCGCGTCAGCGAAACCCTTTTCCGGATGGAGATAGCCGGCGGCCGCATCCTCCGGCGCTTGATTCGGATCTTGCATCAATGTATCCAGCAGCGGCGTCAGCCCCGCCTCGCGGGCGATCTGCGCCTTGGTCCGCCGCTTCGGCTGATACGGCGCGTAGAGATCCTCCAGCCGGGTCTTGGTCTCCGCGGCCAGGATCGCCGCGCCCAGCTCCGCGGTCAACTTCCCCTGCTCTTCAATGCTCTTTAAAACGCCCGCACGGCGCTCTTCCAGCTCGCGCATATAGATCAACCGCTCTTCGAGGGTGCGCAGCTGGGTATCGTCCAATCCTCCGGTCGCCTCTTTGCGGTAACGGGCGATGAAAGGAACCGTCGCCCCCTCGTCCAACAAACGGACGGCCGCCTCCACCTGGGGGGTGCGGGCGTTCAACTCTTCGGCAATGCGCTGCAAAATATCCATTCCTTCCGCCACCTCGATTCAAAACGATTTCTATTTCACCGCCGCCTCGTTCGTAGATGCGCATAGACGCGCGACGATGGTAAAGCCCGTGCATTCTAAATGAGAACCGCGCCCGAAACAACTGGAATCTTAAAGTCCGGCAAACGGGGGAGGCGCGCCGAGATCGGCGTTGGAAAAAACTGCTTGACTCCCCTCTGCGGAAAGCCATACGCTCGAAAGGGGGAGGAAACAGGGGATCAAGAGGTTAGGCGAGCGAGGATTGCAAAAAAAGCTCTCTCATTCAAGAAGGAGGAAAGAGAGATGAAAAGTGCAATCTCTTTACTGACCCTGCTCGTCACCTTGGGGTGGGGAGCGGGTACCGCCGTTTCTGCTCAGGGGGACAAAACAAAAGAGCAGACGCTTCAATCGATGCCAACGGTTCCTCTAAAACCTAAACTGATCAAGCCGAAACAAAAGGCGATCGTTCCCGAACCGGGGACCCTCCTTTTGGTCGGTTCCGGTCTTTTAGGCATGGCCGCATGGAGAAAGCTCCGGGCGCAGAAATGAGTGAAAAGAATTTCGGTCGGCCCTGTCGGATCGGCGCCTGTCTTGATCGATAGGGGCCGGGCCTGTCAGGCAACCTTTACCGGGGGTGCAGCCAGTCTGCTGCACCCCTTTTTTTGAGGGCAGCGAGATCGCCGTTTCAACCATGGCTCAACGGACCCACATGACGCGACGCGACCTGCTTCGCCTCGCCGGTCTCGGGGTGATTGCGTTTGCGGCCGCGCAACGGACCCCGGCCGGAGGGGCCGAGCCGCCGGGCGCTCCTTCCCTCCTCACCCGCCGCATTCTCTCCTCCGGAGAGATCCTTCCGGTGATCGGTCTCGGGAGCTGGCAGACGTTTGACGTCGGCCCTTCCCCGTCCGAACGCGCGACGATGGAAAAGGTGCTCCGCACGTTTGTGGAAATGGGCGGGAAGTTGATCGACTCGTCGCCGATGTATGGAAGTTCCGAAGAGGTGGTCGGCGACCTCGCCGCAAAAACGGGACTTCGTCAGCGGCTCTTCATCGCCACCAAGGTCTGGACGTCGGGGAAAGAGGCGGGGATCGCGCAGATGGAAGGGTCGATGCGGAAGCTGCGGGCCGATCCGATCGATCTGATGCAGGTGCATAATCTGGTCGATGTGAACACGCAGCTCGACACGCTGCAGGCCTGGAAGCAGGAAGGGCGCGTGCGGTACATCGGCGTGACCCACTACACGGCGAGCCGGCAGGACGACGTGGCGCGGATTATGGCGTCGCAGCCGATCGACTTCATCCAGATCAACTACTCCGTCGGCGAGCGCGAGGCCGAGCCGCGGCTTCTCCCGATGGCGCGGGAGCGGGGGGTGGCGGTCATCGCCAACCGGCCGTTCGCAGGGGGAGAGCTCTTCCGCCGCCTGCGGAGCCGTCCGCTGCCGAAGTGGGCCGCCGAGATCGATTGCGACAGCTGGGCGCAGGTGATGCTGAAGTTCGTGATCTCGCATCCGGCGATCACGTGCGCGATCCCAGCGACATCGAAGGTCGCCCATCTTCGCGAGAACATGAAGGCCGGCGCCGGCCGTCTCCCCGACGAGAAACTTCGGGCGCAGATCGCCGCCGCAGCAATCGATTAAATTTCTTCTACAAAACTTCATGACGGATTGAATCGTTTCTATCCTACAAGGTCACGAGTGTCTTGGCCTAGAAAAAAGGGCGGCCACCAGGAAGCACAATCCGCGGTGGGGCTCCAGTCCAATCTAAAATACTGTTCCCCACTTTCGCCAGCACCCTTTCCGTAATGAATAGACACGACGCGTCCACCGGATTGATTCTTATCCCAAGCTCCGCTATACTCGACGGCAATGAAATCTTACCTGGAGAGGAGCCGACCATGAAGCAACGGATAGGATTCTTCTTTCTTTTGATTGTCGCGGCGGGCGCCGGAATCACCGGGAGCCGGACCGCCTTTGCCGAAGGCTTTTCGGTGAAAGAAGGAGAGCCCGCGCCCGACTTCACCCTCCCCGACCAGGAAGGAAAGCCGGTCACCCTCTCCGCGATGCGCGGCAAATGGGTCATCCTCTATTTCTATCCGAAAGACGATACCCCCGGCTGCACCAAGGAGGCCTGCTCCTTCCGGGACAACATCGTCGCCATCCAACATCTCAACGCCGCCGTCCTGGGGATCAGCGTCGACTCGGTAGCATCGCACAAAAAATTTTCCGACAAGAACAATCTCAACTTTCAAATCCTCGCCGACGACCAATTCAAAGTGACCCGGCAATACGGCACCCTGACGAAGTTCATGGGGATGGACATCGCCCGGCGGAGCAGCGTGATCATCGATCCGAAGGGGACCATTCGAAAACTCTTCCCCGCCGTCGAGCCGACCGACCATGCCCGGGAGATCCATCAAACGCTCAAAGCGCTGCAAGGGGGATAATCTTCCCTCTCGGCCGGCCCTCCGTTGAGGCGGGGCGTTCGTTCGACTGGCTTCCTTGCCGGCGGAGACAAAAGCGCAATGCATTCCATCTTGACCGACTCCTCCGGAGGTAAGCCGCACCGTGTCCACCAAAGCCTCTCAATCTTCTTCCCCCAAAACCGCCCCCCCGTCGGCGCGACCTGCCTCTTCCGGCGCCACCGCGCTGCCGCCACTGCTCCATCTTCAGCAGACCGTCGGCAATCAATCGCTCCTCGCCCTGATTCAATCGGGACATCTGCACGCCAAGCTCCATGTCAGCCAGCCGGAAGATCCCTCGGAGCAGGAGGCCGACCGAACGGCGGAGCGCGTTCTCCGAATGCCGGAGGACGCTGAGAAAACGATTCAGAAAAAATCGTGCGCCGCTTGCGCGACCGGCGCCCCCTGCTCGACCTGCGCCCGAGAAAACGGAACGCGCCTTCACCGCAAGGCGGCGCCGGAAACCGATCGCGCGAGCGCCGCGCCCCCCGACGCGCTCCTTCACGGCCTCGATTCGGGCCGGCCGCTCGACCCCGCGGCGCGCGCCTTCTTCGAGCCGCGCTACGGAATCGACTTCAGCCCGGTCCGCATCCATGCCGACGGCCAAGCCGCCGCGCTTGCAAAGGCGCTGAACGCCCGGGCTTTTACCCGGGGGCGAGACATCTTCTTCGATACGAATCGATACCAGCCCGGCACCCCGGCCGGCCGGCAACTGCTGGCGCACGAACTGGCCCACGTGGCGATGCACGATGCCCGCCGCCTTTGGCGGCAGCCTTACGAGACGCGCGGCATCCCGCTCGACCGCACCCAGATCACGACAATGGCGGGACAGAGCTATTGGGAGCAGCGGACGCTCGACACCTACGCCGCCACGGTCGATCCCCGGATGAACGCCGACCCCGAGGAGCGCGACGCGGTCTACGCGGCGCTCTGGGGAATGCACCCGCCGACCACCGTAACGACCCGCCGCGTAATGGTCGTGCCGATCACGGCGCGCACCCTCCCCGCCGCGACGGGGCAGACGGCGCCGGCGCCGGCCCCGGCGCTTCTTTACCGGTTCACCTTCGAGCCGCCGGCGACGGGCGATCCGAGACCGCGACTGGAAATCCGCTTCATCGCCGGCGGGGCCGCCGTGACGCCGGTGGCGGCGCCGGCCGCCCCCGCCGCCTATCAGCCGACCCAGCCCGGAATGACGATCAGCGGGTTTCCCTCCGGAAACCAGCCCGACGACTATTGGGCCGCCCATCCCGACGAGCATCGCGCCCTCTTCCAATGGATGGAGACAACCGCCCCCGCTTCCTTCGACCAGGTTGTCACGACCACCACGGAGCAGACCCGGCGCCGGCGCACCACGGTCACACACCGGTCGGTCTTCTACGTCCGCGGCAGCCACACCGGCACCACGCTGAGCAACCTGCGGATCAATCTGGTCAGCGAGGGAACGGTCGAAGCGGAGCAGACGGTGCCGGCCGACTATCGCGGCCACGACATGGGGGATCTGGAGCTGGAGCGGCTGCGGGCCAGCAGCCGGCCGGCCGCCGACCGGCTCGGGACGGTCACCCTGCCGAGCACCCTTCCCGCCGACGAAGCGCTTTCGGTCAAATATGCGATCTGGCAATATTTCGACGCGGGACACGCCCGCAACACGGAGATCGACGCCATCGTTCCGGTCGGCGCCGCCGCGCGCAGCGTTCTTTACACCCTCTCCTTCGGCGCCCACAACAATGTGACGGTCACCCGCGTCGGCGAGGCGGGCGCCGGGACCGGAATGGTCGACCTGCAGCGGATCGACGTCGGCCGGGTGCGCGGCTTCCCCGGCGCCGCCGCGAGCGCCGCGGCGCTGCGCAGCTGGTGGACGACCCGCTATCCGCAGGGAGGCGCCTTGACCCCCGATCCCCCCGCGGCCGCCCCGGGCCAACCGGCGGCCGCGCCGATCGCCCCCGCGGTGCTGATCGCCGACATGAACCGGCTGATCGCGGCGGGGGTCGCCAACCGGAGCTGGTTTGACCGGAACTACGGGATCGAGGTGCTCGACGCCGCCGGGACCGATACCCGCCTGCAGACCGCCCACTCCGTTCCGGCGAGCTTGACCACCGACACGATCGACTTCGACGCGAACGACCTGCTGATGCTGGAGCTGTCGCTGCAGACCCTGGCCGACGCCGAGATCGCCCACCTTCGCGGCGTCAAGGTCGGCCGCAAAACGGGGAGTCTCGAGCGGACCGGCGCCGGATACCAAGCGGGGGCCGCCTCCCAGTATGGCGTCACGCTGATGGACAGTACCGGCACTCAGATGGAGCGGACGGTGGTCTACTTCCAATCGCTCTACGACAATAATCCCAACCTCTTCCGCGGCAGCACCGCCGCCAGCGCGCTCCCCGATGTAACGATGGGAATGCTGCACGAGCTCGGCCACGCCGCCGGCTATCACGCCGGGGTCGAGACGGCGTTCACCGCCTGGCTGAGCCACCACGCGCAGACCGCGCCGACCTGGTATGCCGCCACCGGCAGCTCGGAGCGCTTCCCCGAATTCTTCGCCCTCTTCCACACCGACCCCCATTTCCTCTGCGGTCGCTACCCGCAGCTCTATGCCTGGTTCGAGGCCTTGTCGACCACCGGCACCCCCCCGGCCGCCAACGCCACCTTCCCC
>SCUR01000261.1 GCA_004297235.1 Candidatus Manganitrophaceae bacterium
CCTGAGATCGATTACCGGATTTATGCCAGCGCTTAGGTGTTCTCCCTGCTTGCGAAGAGGGTTTTGTCCGGTTAATATAGGGGTAGCCGATTGTGTATTTGGAGATTGCATGGAACAAACCGTCGAGACACTCAAAGGAAAACTTTTAATTGCAATGCCGATGCTCAACGATCCCAATTTCCGGCAAGCGGTCGTCTTCATGTGCGAGCACGGACCGGAGGGAGCGTTGGGGCTCATCGTCAATCGCCCCACGGAGGTGGCGGTCTCGACCTTGATCGAAGACTTCCCCAAGCTCACCGGCGCCGAGTGGGTTTACGCGGGAGGTCCCGTGGCGAAAAACGGAATGTTGATTCTCTGCCGCGGGGATGCGTCCTTCGAGAGCCACAACATTTTAGAAGATGTTTACCTGGCCAAAGACCTGGACGAGCTGAAAATGCCCGGGGCGCTCGGCCCCAACGGCGAGATCCGTTGCTATTTGGGATATGCCGGTTGGGCGCCCGGCCAGCTGGAGGGGGAAATGGCCTCGGGGGCCTGGCGAACGCTGCCGGCCGATGCCGCGCTGATCTTTGACGCCGACCCTACCCTCCTCTGGCCACAGATGATGCGTCGATTCGGCCCCGAGTGGGCTTTTTATGCGACGATGCCTTTCGATCCGAATTTGAACTGACCGGACCCTTCCTCCTTCCGACCCTCACCCGTCTGATCCAATGCACACGCTTGTAAGACCCTGTCATCGGCTCCACATCCACGCGCAAAAACGTGCAGAATCTTATTAAATCTTGGAGAATATCCATCTCCATCACGCTTCTTTACTAAGAAAATAGCGGTCTGGGATTTGCTCTTCCAGAAGGGTACGGCGTGAAACCCGCCGAACCCTTATTTAAGGAGGAACGATGATGGCGAAGCGTCCTCAGATCCTAATCATCGAAGATCAACTCGGTCCCAGAAAATCGCTCGAAATGATTCTCTCCCCTTTCTTCGATGTCTTTACCGTCGACTTGGGAGAAAAGGCCCTCGCGCTGCTTGGGGAAAGACCGATCGATGTGGTGACGCTCGATCTCCGGCTTCCTGATCTGCAAGGAATCGACGTCCTTCGGCAAATCAAACGGCTGCACGGGGATGTGGAAGTGATTATCATCACCGGGTACGGCGAGTTCAAAACCGCCCTCGACGCCCTTCATTTAGGGGCCTGCTCTTATCTCCTGAAGCCCTTCAACATGGGAGATGTTCTCTCCGCCGTCAATCGCGCCGCCGGCAAAAAGAGACAAGTCGACCAACTGAAGGAGTTTCTGGTCAAAATCGGGGAGGTCGTCGGTTTGAAGCGGGAGATCTCCCACGGGATCAAAGCGCTCGAAGAAGAGCCGGCCCTCCTTGAGAAGGTCAAGCAGATGTTCGAGCGGACAGAGCAGGAAATCGAGGAGGAGCGGCGGGTCAACCATTTTGAATTCATTCGGGCCCTCATCGATACGATCGAAAAGAGAGATCCCTATGCGAACGGTCACTCCAGCCGGGTCAACTATTACTCCTACCTGATCGCGCAACGCCTGCGGCTGACCGACTTAGAGAAAGAGGAGCTCCAGATCGGCGCCTACCTGCATGATATCGGAAAGCTCGGGGTCGCCCCGCAGATCATTCAGAAAAAGGGAGCCTACACGGCGGAGGAGATGGAAGCGATCAAAAAACATCCGGAGATCGGCATTCAGCTGGTCGCCCCGCTGAATCTCTCCCCAAGCATTCTCGCACTCATCCGACATCATCACGAATATTACATCGGACAGGGGTACCCAGATGGGATCAGCGGCGAAGACATCCCGCTCCTGGCACGGATCGTTTCCGTCGCCGATGCGTTCGATGCGATGGTGTCCGATTATCCTTACGAATACAGGAAGGTCCTCTCTTTAGAGGAGGCGGTGGCGGAGCTGAAGCATTGCTCGGGAATCCAGTTCGATCCGAAAGTGGTGAATGCCCTGATCGAGACGATCGAGGAAGAGCACGATCGAATTCTTCTGAAGTCGGTCCTTCTGGCCGATTTCTAACCGCCTTCCCCGCTCAGAGCGCCTGCGGGGCAGGGAACGCGTCTCACCGATGATCGACCCGGAGAATCCCCGGACGGATCGCACGGATACGGTGGTTCGCGGAATCGGCAATGTAAACATTCCCCGCGCCGTCGATCCCGATCCCGGTCGGAAAATCAAATCCGGCCGAAGGCCCCGCCCCGTCGACAAAGCCCGGCTGGCCGTTGCCGGCCAAGGTGCTCACCCTCCCCTGCGGCAGAAGAATCTTGCGAATCCGATTATTCTTGCTGTCTGAAACGATCAGATTCCCCTCCAGGTCCACCGCCACGCCGGTCGGCCAGAAAAATTCCGCTTCTTCTCGGAGGCCCTCCCGATAGCCCGCCCGGCCCGATCCGGCCACCGTTATCACGACATTGTCCCGGTCGATCCGCCGGATCGTGTGCGATCCGGAATCGGCCACATAGATATTACCGCCATCGTCGACCGCCACGGCCGTCGGGTTATTGAACCGCGCAAAGTAGGAGAAGCTGTCGTGATAGCCCGGCTCGCCGGTCCCGGCGATGATCATGACGATGCCGGTCGGCGTGATCCGCTTGATCCGATGCGCTCCCCGATCGGCCACATAAAGATTTCCGTCCGGGGCCGCCGCCACGCCGGTCGGATAGACAAACTCCGCCTCCTCCGCCGGACCCTCCTTATCTCCCCGCTTTCCACTCCCGGCGACGGTGGAGACCACCCCGTCCGGGGTGATTTTCCGAATCCGAAAGTTGTCGGCATCGGCCACGTAGAGATTGTCCTCTTGATCGATCGCAATCGTGTCGGGGCCGTGAAAAAGCGCCTCTTTCCCCTTTCCATCCGCGAAGCCGGGAATACCCTGCCCCGCAAAAGTCGTCACCCAGCCGAACCGGTCGATTTTGCGGATCGTATGATTGTCATAATCGGCGACGAATAGCTCTCCCTTTCGGTTGACCGCGACGCCGGTGGGCCAGTCAAATCGCGCCGTCATCGCCGGCCCATCTCGGAGGCCGCGCTGACCCGACCCGGCCAACATCGAGACAATCTTCTCCACGCTCTCCTCGAGGGCCTTCTGATTCGACGTCGATACGGGGGCGACGCGATCGGAGAACGAAAAGAGGGAACAGGCGGTGAAGAGAAAGAAAAACGGAATCAAAAAGGCAAATCGTTTCATGGCTTCCCCTGTCGGCTTATAACGTATTTTACGGGAAGGGGACGGAGCCGCGCAAGGGAAACCGTTCGCACGCCGGGCGAGGCGTCGCCTCGCTCCGGCATTAAAGGCGGGGGGTCGATTTCGGATCGGATTGAGGAGAGGGAATCGTTTCGATCATTTCGGTGAGGAACTGGCTCGGCCTGTTTCGGACCGGCCGGCCGAAACGGACCCGCTCCTTCGACCAGAGAAGATGGAGACGTTCCTTCGCCCGGGTGATCGCCACATACATCAACCGCCGCTCCTCTTCCAACTCTTCCTGAGAGGAGAGGGCCGGCCGAAGGGGGAAGAGCCCCTGTTCGAGTCCGCAGAGAAACACCGTCGGCCACTCCAATCCCTTGGCGGCATGGATCGTCAACAGCTTCACCGAGTCTTCCTCATCCCGCAATTCGTCCTGGACCGAGCGGGTGAACTGCCACTTTAGAAAAGCCGAAAGGGAATGATCCTCCACATTCTCTTCCTGCCAGCGGGCGACCTTCTGGAAAAGCTTCTGCAGATGCGCCTCCTTGAGCGGATAGCCTTCTCTCCGATAGCGTTCGGAAAATTCAAAGCGGCGATCGACCTCCTTCGCCAGCTCCAGGACGGTCGGATAAGTTCCTTTCGAGAGCTTCTCTTGAAGATCGAGCAGATGCTCTTTGAACCAGGAAGAGGGGAGAATCTCGAAGAGGGGACGTTCGGTCCGCGCCGCTTCGAAATTCAGGGTCGAGAGCGCCTCCGGCGAATAGCTCTCCTTCGGGAGGATCTTCTTTAAATGGTAATCATCCCCCGGATTGTAAATAACGATCAGAAAGCTGAGCAGCTGCCGGACCTCTTCTTTCTCCCAGAACGAGGAGGTCACCACCTGATAAGGAATCTTCCGAAGTTGGAGGGCGCGCGCGAGCGGGACCGCCTGAGCATGGGTCCGGTAGAGGACAGCCATATCGGCGGGACGATACTCCCCTTTTCCACAGTCGCGCTTGATGATCGTCGCCACCGCCTCCGCTTCCTTCTCCGGGGTGTCGGCCTGCATCACGGAGACCGCGACCGATCCGGCCCAGTCGGTCCGAAGCCGTTTTTCGAGCTGATAACGGTTATGCGCAATCAGGCGATTGGCCGCCTCCACGATCGGAACGGTCGATCGATAGTTCTGCTCCAGCCGAATGATCTCCACTTCGGGGACGGTCTTCGGAAAAGAGAGGATATGGTCGATCTTCGCCCCGCGGAAACGGTAGATGCTCTGATAATCATCCCCCGCCATGAAAAGCTCGGAGGGTTGGAGCAGATCGATCATCTCCCACTGATCGGGATCGGTATCCTGCACCTCATCGACCAAGAGATGGGAAAACCGGGAACGGTAGGCCTCGCGGACGGCGGCATGTTCGCGCAGCAGCAGATTGGCCGACTGCAGGAGCCCCCGATAATCAAAAGCGTTCCCTTCCTTGAGGCGCCGCTGATACTCGCGGAAGAGCGGGTCGCTCTGGAAGAACCGGCCGGTCTGGAATTCCCGGACCACCTCCGCCGGATCTCGCTTGATCCCCTGCTCGTCGAGAATTTCGCGGAGCAGCTCCACCTGGTCGGACTGATCGTAGATCGAAAAATTTTTTCGATAACCGAGAATCTCCCCCCACCGCTCCAGAAGCGAGGCGGCGAAAGCGTGAAAAGTCAGCAGGCTCAGCTTGCGCTGCTCCCCGACCTTCGCTTCGATCCGGCGGCGCATCTCCCCCGCGGCATGCCGCGTGAACGTGAGCGCCAGGATATTCCAAGGGGAGATCCCCTCTTTCAAGAGTCGAACCAACCGGAGGCTGAGGACCGCCGTTTTCCCGCTCCCCGCGCCGGCATTGACCAGGATCACCGGGGCGCGGCTTTCCACCGCGCGGCGTTGTGCTTCATTGAGATTTTCAATGCGCTTCATTTTTTCCTTTCAAACCAGAGGGAAGCCATCAGCGTTCAGCCGTCAGGGAAAAGTTTAAAAGCCTTCAGCTGAAAGCTGAGCGCTGAGCGCTTCTTTCTCACGCCGAGACCTTCTCCGAATCGGCCATTTGGATCATCTTCACCCCCAGGCGGGCCGCATCTCCCGGCGGAATCCCTTCCACCCCCGCCGCGATGAAATGGTCGAGGTGCCCTTCGTTCACGAACGTGCAGAGCGCCTCGACGAAACGGCGGCGGTGGTGAAGGTCGACGCTCTCGAGGTTATCGACCAGCAGCAGTCGGCAGCGCGGCTCGCGGAAAAGAATCAGCGCGGTCATCAACGCGGCGGAGAAGAGGACCCGCTCGCCGGTCGAGAGGGTTTCAAACGGGATGAACCGCTCCCCCCGGTTCCAACCCATCTCGAAGATCTCATTCCCCCGGAGATCCTGAAAGCGGAAGAGCAGCTCTTTTTCGGGGTCGATCGCGCGGAGCAGATCATTGACGATCTTGGAGAAGGGGGCCAGCATCTCCTTCATCATCTCCCCTTGAAGCCCCTTCGGACCGAGGGCCGCAATCAACTGCTTGAGGGCCTCGACGTTGGCGTCGGCTTTCTTGACCTCGACCTGGTTCTGCTGGTAAGCGATCCAGAGGGAGCGCCGCTCCTCCTGCTCGGCGAGGCGCCGCTTCAGCTCTTCCAGATGTCGCTCCAGACCTTCCTTTTGAAGAACCAGATCGCCGGGATCGGCATAACCGCCGTCGGCGGCCTCTTCGGTTTCAAGCCGAGCCAAGACCGCCTCCAGCTCCGATCGCTCTTCCTCCCGCCGGCCTCCCCGCCGAAGCATTTCCTCCCAGGCCGCGATCTGCTTTTGCGCTTCTCGCTCCCCTTCGTCGAGCAGTTGCGCGCGCGCCTGAAGATGTCCGAGCGATTCCTGAAGCTCTCGGTAATGCCGCCATCGGGCCGACTGCAGCATTTCTATTTCGGCCAACGCCTTCTTCTGCTCGGAGAGCCGCTCCCGTCCCTCCACAATGACCGGGGTGAAATCGACCGGACACTCAATCCCTTCGACGACGGGACAAGTTCCTCGGATCGACTCGGCCCGCGTAAGCCCCTTCTCTTCGATCTCCAGCGCGATCTTCAAATCGCCGAGCCGCCTCTCCTCCTGATCGATCTCCGCGAGAAGGGCCGCGGCTCTCCGCTCGATCTCCCTTCTTTCTTCCTCAGATGAGGCACGATCAAAAGAGCGCGCTCGGAGCTCTGCAATTCGCGTCTCGATCTGCTGAGCAGAAGCCGATGCGGCCTGCCACTCCTCCAGGCGGGCTCGGATTCCCCGGATCTCTCTCCCCCGCGCCTCCGCTGAGGCGCGACGCGCTTCATCCTTGGCCAACTCCTCCCGGATTCGGATGATCCGCTCTATCACCTCCTCGATCTCACGTTGCGTTGTTCGGGTCGCTTCCGAAGGGACGAACGGCTCCTGATTTCGGGCGTGGAGCATTCGACGCGCCGCCAAAATCCCCTCTTTCTTCCGCATCGACCAGAGAGAAAATTCCTTCTTCAGGTAAATCAACATCCGGTCGAAGTTCGACTGAAGGTCCTGACCTTCGGACCAAAGGGAAAATGCCTTGTCGATCCAGGCGTGCAGTGTCAGCGAGCTGACCGGGGCGCGAACCGCCTGAATCAGTCGGCTCTTCAGATGCGCTTTATCCCAACCGCTTCTGCGGGTCGGCGAGAGGCTAAAGAGAAAGGCCCGCTTCTTCGCATCGGAGAGGGAAAGAAAGGCATTCAGGTCGAAAGAGACGGCAAAATCGCCGACCTCCTCCGCAATCCGCCGGTGGGCGTCGGCGAGATTTTTTTCTCCCTGGTGCGGAGAGACCCAGACCGACGTCGACACCGCCCCGCGGCTCATTTTGAAGGTCCGGTGAAGGATAAATTTCGCGTCGGTTTCGATCTCCACCGACATCTCCCGGCCGGAGGCGAGCTGGACAACGGAAGCGGGGGTCCGCCCGAGGCGCGGCTCATAGCCGAGAATGCCGACCATGACCGCCTGGAGCACCGCGCTCTTGCCGGCTCCGTTCGGTCCGACCAGGAGCATTTTGGGGGCGATGGCCCATTCGGACTGCTTCCCCTTGAAGTTGTGAAGACGAACTCGGGACAGCTTCGACATTTATCCCTCCTTGGCCGGATGGGCCGCGGGGGGATTCCCCGAAGGCTTGGAGGAACCCGAGATGCGCTCTTGATCCTCCGCGGGGATGGCGCCGTATTCATCTCCTTCCAGCGCCCCTTCGATGCTGACCTCTTCGAACCGGGCCTCTTCGGCCGCCCGTTCGATCTGGACCTCTCCCGGATCGATCTGTCCCTTCTCGATTTTCTCTCCCAGCTCGGAGAACCGCTTGAAATCGAAATCGTGTTTGAAGCCGTAGACGGTGATCTTTGCGACCCCGTTGTGGACTTCGACCGTCTTCGCCGCGATCGCCGGATGCTTCAGCAGCGCGTTTCGGGTGCAGATCGACTGCGCGTGGCGATCGCCGAATTTTTGCCGGCTGACATGCTGGTTGAAAACCTCCTGAATCTCGCCGTGCGAGAGATCGACCCAGAGACCGACCGGATCTTCAATCTCAAAGAAGACGAGCGCCCGTCCGGGACGATCGGCCGCGAGGGAAGCGGGCGGTTTCTCCTTCATCCCATAACCGCCGCAGACCGGATAGCGCCGGACCTTCACCTGAAGGTCCTGAAGAAAGTAGGTATAGACGTTGAAAAAAAGGGTGTAGTCAACGCCGACCATATTCCCGATCGGGTTGGGGCCGAAGATGATCTTCCGGACGTAGACCGACTGGATCGCCCGTGTCTTCGGATGCCGCTCGATGTAGGGGTTGGAGACCTCCTTCCCGTCGACCACGACCGAGGGAGGGGTCATGATGTTCAGACCGGGAAGCTGATTGAGTCGATCGGCGCCTGACGACGTGATCATCCAGTGCTCGCCGATCTTCTGGATCTCCTTGTTCCGCTCGGCGAGGGCCACTTGCATCTTGCAGGCGCGCATGATGCCGGAGGCATCCCGGCGGATGAAGACCTCTCCATCCCCTAGCAGGGCGACATTCTGGCTTCGGAGGGCTTGATTTTCTTTTTGAAGGGTTTCAATCGAATCTTTCTTGGCGACATTGATACTCATTTCTCTCCTTCTCTCCTACGATGCCGTTGATTCTAAAGTCGTAGGACATCTTGATCATCCACTCACGGTTATCGAGACATGCCGGAGCATCCGGCCCCCAAACGAACCCTGGGGGTCTCAAGAGACCGTTCCTGTCACACCATAACGCACTCAGAATAAAATGAAGCTGTTCCGGGCACGATCAAACGGAGCGCCGACGCAAACAAGCGCTTGTCGGAATATGAGAGAGGCGAAGAGGTTGGAAGATCTTCGAGGAAAACCGAGAGAAAAACAGGACAACGAGAAGGAGCTTACCCGATCAAAAACAAAAAGCAAGAATCAGTCTTAAAACCTCACTCCGTTCTTATCTGAAACGCTTTGTTTATAACACGATCGGACCTCAATGTCAACGGAGCCGCGGGGGGTTCCCGCTCGATTCTCTTGACATGAAAATGCCGGAATGTTACTGTTTTTCAACATTTTCCAGAATTGGCCAGAATTGGAAGGACAGCTCGGTGAAATGGGTCCAATGGGTCGCGACCGGTCTCGGTGTGGGATATCTCCCATTCATTCCCGGCACCTTCGGCAGCCTTCTCGGCTTTGCCCTCTTTCTTCTTCTTCGACCCCTCTCCTCGACTTTTTACTCCCTCTTTCTTCTCCTCTTCGTCGGTCTCGGCGTCTACACGGCCGGTGCATGTGAGTCACTTTTTCATAAAAAAGACGCCGGCCAAATCGTCATCGACGAGATTGCGGCAATGATGCTCGTCCTTCCGCTCCTTCCCCCTTCTATCGGCTGGTGGATCGCCGGGTTCGTCGCCTTTCGCATCTTCGATATCACCAAACCGATGCCGATTCGGAGGGCCGAGCACCTTCCCGGCGGATGGGGGGTGATGGCCGATGATCTGATCGCGGCGGTTTATGCCGTGATCCTCCTTCGGGCCGGCGATCTTCTCTTACAGAATGTGGGAGGGGGATGAAAGAGATCAAAGCGGAGATTCTCTCCTGGCGGCCGCCCCGTTTTTCGGATTTCACCCTGACACGGCCGTTCGATGACTTCCAAAGGGCGCTTGCCTCCCTCGGAATCGACGCCGTTCATTATGCCCGGATCGACGAAGAGCGAGGCTTGGAAGAAGCGGTACAAGCGGCGATCGGGAAAGCCTCGATCGTCTGCGTCGTCATGGAAGAAGGGGATCGATGGCAGGATCGTCTCGACCCGCTTCGAAAGATGATGGCCAAGGTCAGCCGAAAACGGCTCACCCTCACCGGGAAAAGCGATATCGGTCTTCTGCCGGGGGGAACGGACGTTTTCATCGATTCCCAAACTGGGGCCCCGCTCCTCCTCCTCCCCTTCTCTCTCCCCGACTCGTCGACGCCGACGCTTCTCATCGTCTCGCCGGGTGGGGAAGCGGTCTTAAAGCGCCTCCTCAAGGAGGTTGAAAAGACGATCCTCAAGCTCTTCGATCTGCGAACGCGAGGTCGGTGGGTTCGAATGTGCGGCGTCCAAGAAGAGGCGATCCGAAAGTGGAGAGACCAGGCCGCTCTCGGAGCGGAGGTCGAAGTGAAGCTCTTCCCGGCACCAGCCGGCATCGATTTTTTAGTCCGCTCGCGACAAGAGACTTCATTAAAGAGCGTGATCGAGACGATTGAGGAGCGATGGGGCGTCTTTTGCTACAGCTGGGAAGGAGACACACTGGAAGAAGTGGTCGGGAGACTCCTCTTGCAGCAGAAAAAGTGGCTCGCTATCGCCGAATCGTGCACCGGCGGGAGAATCTCCGCCCGCATCACCCGCATCCCAGGCAGCTCCCGCTACTTCGACGCCGCCTGTGTCACCTACAGCTACCCATCCAAAGAGCGTCTCGTCGGGGTTCCAAAGGAGATTCTGGAGGCGAAGGGGGCGGTCAGCGCCGAAGTGGCCGCGGCGATGGCCGACGGAATCCGGCGGCGCGAGGGGGTCGATCTCGGCCTCTCGGTCACCGGGATCGCCGGCCCGGACGGGGGAACCGCCGAGAAGCCGGTCGGATTGGTCTATATCGCCGTCTCGGACCGGCAGGAGACGATCCCCGAGCGGTTTCTCTTTCAGGGCGATCGTGAGGAGATCCAGGCCCAGGCGGCGCAGATGGCCCTCGAAAAAGTACGAAGGAATTTATTGCGGAATGAAAGACTAAAAACACAAGAATAAAGCTTTTTATCTGTAATCCGAAATCCGCATTCCGCAATCCGCAATCGGATGCCTTCTTTCAAAAAATGTAAAAAAATGGTATAAGAAAGGATCTGAATTTTAGAACCTCATGATGAGAATTCGTCTTTTTATTGCATTGCCGATCTCGGAAGAAATTCGAAAGCGCTGCGAGGCGCTGGGGGAGATTGGCCGGCAAAAAGCTTCTTCCGTTCGGTGGATCGATCCGGAGCAGATCCATTTGACCCTCTTCTTCTTGGGTTGGACCGATCCGGCCCTGCAGCCGAAAATTGAAGCGCAGATCCAGGAGGCGGCCCGAAAAGTGGCCCCCTTCTCTGTTCAGGTGACCGGATTAGGCGTCTTTCCGAAGCTCTCTTCCCCCAAGGTGTTCTGGGCCGGCCTCTCCAGCGAGCCGACCCTGCTCGCCTTGCAGCAGAATCTCTCGACGCGAATGGCCGCGCTTGGATTTTCCATGGAGACGCGGCCCTACCGTCCCCATCTCACGTTAGGTCGAATCAAGGGGCCGGTTCCCGACGCCTTTACCCGCTGGGTCGTGGAGGGAAGCGGGCTGCAGATCGGACGGTGCGAGATGGAAACCGTGACGCTGATGGAAAGCCGGATGAGGCCGGAAGGATCGATTTACACCCCGCTCTTCACCACCGCGCTGGGGGGCGCTCCCCGAGAACGGGCAATGGGGTTGTGACCAGAAATATCACTTAATTGACTGAAGGAGAAAACATGGCAGAGCGAGAGTTAAGAGAGAGAGAGAGCCATCGAGAGAAAGCGCTCGAGCTGGCGATGTCGCAGATCGAGAAGCAGTTCGGAAAGGGGGCCATTATGAAACTGGGGGCCGATGATATTTCGGCCAATGTCCCCGTGATCTCGAGCGGATCGCTGGGGCTCGATATCGCCCTCGGAGTCGGAGGAATTCCGCGTGGACGGGTCATCGAGATCTTCGGGCCGGAGTCTTCCGGGAAGACCACTCTCTCCCTTCACGCCATCGCCGAGGCGCAAAAGGCCGGCGGGGCCGCCGCATTTATCGACGCGGAGCATGCCCTCGACATTCACTACGCCGGAAAATTGGGGGTGAAAGTCGATGACCTCCTCGTCTCTCAGCCCGATACGGGAGAGCAGGCGCTGGAGATCGCGGAGACCCTCGTGCGAAGCGGCGCCCTCGATATTATCGTCATCGACTCGGTGGCGGCCCTGGTCCCCCGCGCCGAAATCGAAGGAGAGATGGGCGATTCTCACATGGGATTGCAGGCCCGGTTGATGTCGCAGGCGCTTCGGAAGCTGACGGCGGCGATCTCGAAATCGCAGACTTGCGTGATCTTCATCAACCAGATCCGGATGAAAATCGGGGTCATGTTCGGAAACCCGGAAACGACCACCGGCGGAAACGCGTTGAAATTTTACTCCTCAGTCCGGCTCGATATCCGGCGCGTGGAGGCGATCAAAGAAGGCCAAGAGGTCACGGGAAACCGCGTTCGGGTGAAGGTGGTCAAGAACAAGATCGCTCCCCCGTTCCGGCAGGCCGAATTTGATGTGCTCTTCAACGTCGGCGTCTCCAAGTTGGGAGAGATTCTCGATCTCGGCGTCGAAAAGAAAATCGTCGAAAAGAGCGGAGCCTGGTATTCCTACAAAGGAGACCGGATGGGACAAGGCCGGGATCAGTCGATCAATTACCTGAAGGAGAACCCGGCCGCCGCATCGACCATCGAGCAGGCGATCCGGGACGCCAGCGGCCTTCCGACGAACGGGAAGAAGGAACCGGTCGTCGCAGCCCCGGCCATCGCGGGAGAGCGGGTCAAAGCGAAAGCGTGATCATCCAGGTCTCCTGGAGAAGCCGCTCTTGGAGACCTTTTCTTTCCCTTTCGTAGACCTATCTCCGCGGGTGATTCCCCCGAAAGAAGCCCTTTCGGCCCCCAGATTCGATTCCCTGTGGTAAACTTCAGGCGGAAGAGATCTTGCTGATTCCGCTCGGAATATCAGAGAGATCGATTCTCATCGAGAACCTGTTCTGGAGGGGGAAGCATGAAAATTGATGAGCTGTTGAAAGCGGCGATGGAGAAGGGCTCGTCGGATCTTCATCTGAAGGTCGGCGTCGCCCCGATGGCCCGGGTCCATGGATCGCTCATTCCGTTGGATAAATTTCCGAAGCTGACCCAGGAAGAAGCGATCAGCCTCGCCTTCTCCGTCATGAACCCGCAGCAGAAGGAAAAATTTAAAGAGCGCTGCGAGATCGACTTCGGCTACGGCGCCGCCGGCTTGGGAAGGTTCCGCGCCAATGTTTTTCAGCAACGCGGGACCATCGGGATGGTCTTTCGGGTGATTCCGACCAAGATCCTCTCCGTCAACGATCTCCTCCTTCCCCCGGTGATTGAAAAGCTGGCGTCGGAGCACCGCGGCCTGATCTTGGTGACCGGGACCACCGGGAGCGGAAAATCGACGACGTTGGCCGCCATGGTTGATTTCATCAACCAGAATCAGACGGTCAACATCATGACGATTGAAGACCCGATCGAGTTTTTGCATCGGGACAAGAAGGGGATCGTCAGCCAGCGGGAGATCGGGCACGACACCGAATCGTTCAGCGTCGCGCTTCGCTCGGCCCTGCGCCAAGATCCCGATGTGATCTTAGTAGGGGAAATGCGCGATTTCGAGACGATCTCGACCGCGCTGACCGCGGCCGAGACCGGTCACCTGGTGATGAGCACGCTCCATACGCTCGATGCGGTCGAGACGATCAACCGAATCATCTCGGTCTTCCCCCCGTACCAACAGAAGCAGGTCCGGCTGCAGCTCGCCTCGGTCCTTCGGGGAATCATTTCGCAGCGTCTGGTCCCCAAAGCGGATGGACGCGGGCGGGTCCCGGCGGTGGAGGTCCTGGTGGCCACCCAGACCATTCGGGAATCGATCATCGATCCCGAAAAGACCCGACGGATTCACGACATTCTCGCTGTCGGCGGGACGCAGTATGGGATGCAGACCTTCGACCAGTCGTTGTATAATCTTCATAAGCAGCAACTGGTCACTTATGAGGAAGCATTGAAGTGGACGAGTAATCCGGAAGACTTCGCGTTGAAGGTCAAGGGGATTCAGTCCACGAGCGAGAGTTGGGAGGAATCGAACGATCAAGCGGACGGCGGGAAGCTACAGATCGACCGTTTCTAGATCCGGCCGGCGCGACACAAGCACGTCGGGAGCTCCACGGGGCGGGGAACCGCCTCAAACGACCGGACCGTCGAGTCTGGTCGATCGCGCAAAACAGGCCGCCTACCGGCTTCTCTCCTATCGAGATCGCAGCAGCAGAGAAATCGAAGCAAAGCTCGCGGAAAAAGATTATCCGGAAGAGGTCATCGCCGAGGTGCTCGCCTTTTTGAGAGAGGCGAATTATCTGAACGATGATCGTTTCGCCCGGCAATGGGTCCGCTCCCGAACAGAACATCGACATTTCGGCCCGATTCGCCTAAAGAGAGAGCTTCAGGAAAAAGGGATCGCTTCCGAAACGGCCGATCATGCCATCGAGCGACGCTCGGAGGAGTGGAGCCTGGTCGAACAGGCCGAAGCGGCCCTGCAACGGCGATTCAAGGATGCCGCGTTGCTCCGCGATCTGAAAACCCGGCAGAAAGCCTATGCCTTCTTGCAGCGAAAAGGATTCAGCACCGAGACGATTTTCAAAGCTTTAAAGAGGATCGGGGCCGGCGACCCGGAATCGGATTAAATTTGGATTGCGGATTTCGGAGCGAAAGATTAAAATTCCGGAATCCGCACTTTATTTTGCACCGGAGGCCCCATAAGGAAAAATATGACTTCTTCAGAGATTCGATCAAAATTCATCCGCTACTTCGTCGAGCACGGCCATACGGAGGTGCCGAGCTCCCCCCTCATCCCGGCGAACGACCCGACCCTTCTCTTTACCAATGCGGGAATGGTTCAGTTCAAATCGGTCTTCCTGGGGGAGGAAAAGCGCCCTTACAAACGGGCCGCCTCGTCTCAGAAGTGTATGCGGGCCGGCGGGAAACATAACGACCTCGATAATGTCGGCCAGACCGCCCGGCATCATACCTTTTTCGAGATGCTCGGCAATTTCTCTTTCGGCGACTATTTCAAAAAAGATGCGATCGACTTTGCGTGGGAGCTTCTGACAAAAGAATTCAAACTTCCCCCCGCACGGCTCTACGCCACCGTCTTTCGGGAGGACGATGAAGCGGCCGAGCTCTGGAAGAAGTATGTCCCGGCGGAACGGATCATCCGCCTCGGCGAAAAAGATAATTTTTGGCAGATGGGGGACACCGGTCCGTGCGGTCCCTGCTCGGAGATTCTAATTGATCAGGGGGCGCAGGTTCACCCCGACTGTCCCGGAATCGGGAAATGCGACTGTGATCGCTTTCTGGAGATTTGGAATCTCGTTTTCATGCAGTACAACCGGGATGCACAAGGGAAGCTCACCCCCCTTCCGAAGCCGAGCATCGATACAGGAATGGGATTGGAGCGGATCACCGCGGTGGTTCAGGGGGTTTTGAGCAATTACGACACCGATCTCTTCCAGCCGATCTTCAAGGCGATCGCCGAGAAAGCGAAACTATCCGAAAAAGAGGTCCGAGGGAGGATGGCGGGGCGGGTCATCGCCGATCACATCCGCGCGATCACCTTCCTAATCAATGACGGCGTGATTCCGTCAAACGAAGGGCGAGGTTATGTCCTGCGGCGGATTTTGCGGCGCGCGGCCCGGTTTGGAAAGCAGCTCGGATTCCATGACCCTTTTTTGTACGAGCTGACCGGCGTTGTCATCGATACAATGCGCGGCCCCTATCCCGATCTGGAGCAGCACCGAAAACAGATCTCGCAGGCCGTTCTCCTCGAAGAAGAGCGGTTCATCCATACCCTCAATCAGGGGGTTCAGATTCTGGAAGGAATAATTGCCAAGGTCAAAGGCCAAGGGATTCAGGTCATCCCGGGGGAAGCGCTCTTCACCCTTTATGACACCTATGGCTTTCCATTGGACCTCGCCGCGGAGATGGCGCAAGAGGCGGGACTCGGCGTCGACGAGACCGGATTCCAGAGCGCGATGGATGTTCAGCGGGAACGGGCGAGAAAATCGTGGGTCGGCGCCGGCGAGGAAGAGCGGGGCGCGCCGGTCTATCGGGCGCTGGTGGAAGAGGTCGGGAAGAGCCAATTCACCGGCTACGAACAGCTTGAGCAAGAGATCACCCTCCTGGCGATTCTGAAGGGAACCGAGCGGGTCCCTTCCGCAAAAGGGGGGGAGACCGTCGATCTCGTCTTCAATCCGACCCCGTTTTATGGGGAGGGGGGGGGACAGGTCGGCGATCAAGGAACCCTCTCTTCGCCGACGGCGCTGGTCGAAATCAACAACACGGTGAAGCCGGTCCCCGATCTCCATCTCCATCGGGCGAAGGTGATCCAGGGGACGATTTCCGTCGGCGATCGGCTCCATGTGTCGGTCGACGCAGAGGCCCGGAAAAATGCGGCGCGCAACCACACCGGCACTCATATCCTTCACGCGGTGCTGCGGGAGGTCCTTGGCGATCATGTAAAACAGGCCGGCTCCCTCGTCGCACCCGAGCGCCTTCGGTTCGATTTCTACCACTTCTCGGCCCTGACCGAAAAGGAGATCGACCGGATCGAAGCGCGGGTCAATGAGCGGATCCGTCAGGACGCCCATGTCGAGACCGAGGTCATGGAGACAAAGGATGCGATCGCCACCGGGGCGATGGCCCTCTTCGGCGAAAAATATGGCGAGCAGGTCCGGGTGGTGCGGGTCTCCGACTTCAGCCGCGAGCTCTGCGGCGGCACCCACTGCCACGGCGCGGGGGAGATCGGCTTCTTTAAGATCGTCAAGGAGAGCAGCGTCGCCGCCGGCATTCGCCGGATCGAAGCGCTCACCGGTCCGGCGGCGTATCAGTATATTAAAAATCAGGAGCGGGTCTTGCGCGAGGTTTCCGGCCTGCTGAGGACGCGGCCCGAAGAGGTCGTTCAGAAGGCGGAGCGTTTAAATACGCAGCTTCAAGAAAAAGAACGAGAGATCGAGCGGCTGAAATCCCGGGCGGCGACGCCGGCCGCCGATCCCCTTGCGAATGTTCGGAAGGTGGGACCGGTCTCATTGATCGCGCAGAAAATTCCCGCCTCCGAGATCAAGGAGATCCGCGCCCAAGCCGATCGGCTCCGCGACCGGCTCAAATCGGGGGTCATCCTCGTCGGCGCGCCCGACCCGAAGGGAGAGAAAGTCTCGATCGTCGCGATGGTCACCCCCGACTGGACCTCCCGTCTTTCGGCGTCGGAGATCGTGAAGGGAATCGCCGGCCTCATTGAGGGAACCGGCGGCGGAAAGGCGGAGATGGCTCAGGCCGGCGGAAAGCGGATCGAAAAGCTCGATGCCGCGCTGGAGCAGGCCGCCCAGACGATCGAGAAGATGCTGGGAGGAAATTAAGGGCAATGCGGATTTCGGGTTGCGGATTGCGGAATAAAAAGAAAGAGCTTTCTGCTTTTCACGCACTCCGCAATCGAAATCCGCACTATTACTTTGTAAGGAGGAATCCATGTTGACCGTATTTAGGAAAGCCGCATTGATCGGACTCGCTTTGACGGAACGGGCCAAAGAGGTCGCCGACGACCTCGCGAAAAAGGGAGAGGAGAGCCAGAGCGAAGAGGCTCGACGGATCAAGGCCTTTTTCGAATCGGCCCAAAAGGGGGAGCAGGAGCTCAACCAGAAGATGTCCGACCTCGGCAAAAAAATTTCCGAGAGCATCCGGTTCCCGTCTCGCGCCGATATCGATCGGCTGGAAAAAGAGCTGGCCGATCTGGCGGCCCAGTTCCGCCGCTGGGAAGCGACCCGTCGCGACAAAGGGGAG
>SCUR01000262.1 GCA_004297235.1 Candidatus Manganitrophaceae bacterium
CCAAATTCCCGATCGGCAGATCGCCCTCTTCGCGCTGATCTGGTTTTCGGTGATCTTCCTCTTCTTCTCCGCCTCCAAGACCAAGCTCCCCAACTACATCGCCACCCTCTTCCCGGCGATGGCGATCCTGGTCGGCCTCTGGTGGGAAGAGCGGTCGTCCTCGGACAGATCGCTGAAATACAGCGCCTTTTTTTTGATCCTTCTCGGCCTGCTCCTCGGAACCGGATTCCTCCTCGCCCCCTCGATCGCCGTGAAGCTTCAAGCGACCCTCCCCCCTTCTCCTTTTTTCGACGCCCTCCCCGAGATCAAGACCGCCTTTCAGCTCCTCGCCGCGGAGCTTCTTCTCGGGATGGCCGCGGCGGCGCTCTTCTTAAAGTCCTTTCAGAAAGAGCGCGCTTTTGCTACAATGGTCGGCACGATGGTTCTCTTTACCGCGACCCTCCTGGCGGCGATCCTTCCGACGGTCGGCGAGGCGGTGCAGGGACCGCTCCACGATTATGCGAAACAGGCCGGCGACCGGCTTCGCGGCGAAGAAAAGCTGGTGGTCTACGGGATGAACAAGCCGAGCGTCGTTTTTTACGCCCGGCATCCGGCGATGACCTTTATCCGCCATGAGCCGGAAAACTTTGAGGAGCTAAAAAAGATTATGGCGGCCCCGGAGCGGAGCTTCATCATTACCAAAAGCAAGCTGATCCCCGAGCTCCAGAAGGAACCGTCCTTCGTGCTCTTGGATCAGCGGGGGTCCTACGCGTTCGGCTCCAATCGACCCCTTTCGGCCCCGCCGACGTAACAGGACGGCTTAGATGGACCCGACCCTTCATCCGGAAAAGACGACCCCGCCGACCCTTTCGGTCGTGGTCCCCCTTTATAACGAACGGGAGAGCATCCGTCCGCTGACGGAAGCGATCGTCGCCTCCCTTTCCAAAATCGGCGATCCCTTCGAAGTTATTTATGTCGACGACGGCAGCACCGACGGCAGCGACGCGGTCCTTCGGGAGGTCTGCCTTCACTACCCGATGGTCCAGGCGATCCGCTTCCGCCGCAACTTCGGCCAGACGGCGGCGATGGCGGCCGGATTCGATCATGCCCAAGGGGGGATCATCATCGCGATGGACGGCGATCTGCAGAACGATCCTGAGGATATCCCGAAGCTACTCAAAAAAATGGAAGAGGGATACGATATCGTCAACGGCTGGCGCCGGGACCGGCAAGATCGAAAATTAACCAAGGTCCTCCCCTCCAAGATCGCCAACTGGCTGATCGGCCGGACCACGGGGGTGAAGCTGCACGATTACGGCTGCTCGCTCAAGGCCTACCGCGCCGACGTCATCAAGAATGTGCCGCTCTATGGGGAGCTCCACCGGTTCATCCCGGCGCTGGCGAGCATTTACGGCGCGAAGATCACCGAGATTCCGGTGAACCATCACGCCCGAAAATTCGGCCGGAGCAAATATACCCTCGCGAAGAGCGCTCGGGTCTTAATCGATTTGATTCTGGTTCTTTTCCTCAAAACTTTCTCTCATCGGCCGTTTCAGCTCTTCGGGATGTTCGGCCTCCTTCTCTTTCTCGCCGGCTTCGCCATCGACGGGGCGCTGGCGGTGCAAAAAGTCGTCTGGGGAGCGCAGCTCGCCAATCGACCGCTTCTTCTCCTCGGCACCGTCTTTATTCTCGCCGGGCTGCAGATCTTCAGCCTCGGCATCCTGGCGGAGATCCAAATCCGCACTTACTACGAGTCTCAGAAAAAACCGATCTACAGCATCAAGGAGATCATTCGCTAGGTCCCGCCCCGACCGGGCGCGGGCGCCTCGATTGAATCGTCTCCTTTTCCGGAAAGCGGCAACCGACAGGAATCGATTTCTTTTTCTTAGGTCATTGCGATGAGCAAGCTGCTGGAAGGCCAGGTGGCGTTGATTACCGGCGGGAGCCGCGGCATCGGCTATGCCGTCGCCGAGGCCTACCTTCGGGAAGGGGCGAAGGTGGTCATCTGCGGACGGGACCAGGCGCGTCTGAAGGAGGCGGCGGCGCGCCTCTCCCCCCTCGGCGAGATCCAAGCGATTCTCTGCGACATCTCCGATCTCGATCAGGTCGAAGCGATGGTGGCGCAGGCGATCGCCCGGTTCGGAAGAATCGACATCCTCATCAACAACGCGGGAATCAGCATGACCTACGGCCGCGTCGGCGACATCGACCCGCGGCGATGGGCCTATGTGATCGCCGTCAACCTGATCGGCACCTTCAACTGCTGCCACGCGGTCATTCCTCACATGCTCCGGCAGGGGAAAGGAAAGATCTTCAACCTGAAAGGCTACGGCGCCGACTTTCCCTCTCCCCGCGTCACCGCCTACGGCGCGACGAAGGCGGCGATCGTCGCCTTTACCCGCTCGCTCGCGCGGGAGTACAGAGGGACCGGCGTCACCGCCAACATCTTCTCCCCCGGCATGGTCAAAACCGATCTGATCCTGAACGGCGAGGCCACCGCCGAGGGACGCCCCCACCGGGAGAAGATCGGCTGGTTCATCGACATGATGGCGAACCCGGTCGAGATGCCGGCGGCGCTCGCGGTGAAGATGGCCTCCTCCGAGAACGACGGGGTCACCGGCAAAGAGTTCCAGATCATGACGAAACGAAAGTTCCTCTTTCGGCTGATGAAGTACGGGCTGAAGCGGCTTGCAGGCCGTTCGGCCCGATCTTCGCGATGAGGTCCCCGTTTAAACAACACGGTTCATCGAATTCCAATAGAAAGGGAGGATGCCATGTATGTGATTACAGGAGCGACCGGACATACCGGAAGAGCGATTGCCGAGAGGCTGCTGGCCCAAGGGAAGCCGGTCCGGGCGATCGGGCGGGACGCCGCCCGGCTTCAGCCGTTGACGGCGAAAGGGGCCGAGCCGTTCGTCGGCGTTTTGGAAGACCCGGACGCGATGGCCCGGGCCTTCTCCGGCGCCGAGGCGGTCTATACTTTGGTCCCGACCAACCCCGCCGCGCCGGATGTCCGCGCCGACCAAAACCGTGTCGGGGAGGCGCTGGCGACGGCGATTGCGAAGGCACGCGTCCCCTACGTCGTCAATCTGAGCAGCGTCGGCGCGCACCTCTCGGAAAAGGTCGGCCCCATTAAAGGGCTTTATGATATAGAGCAGCGGTTCAACCGGCTGGAGGGAACGAACGTCCTTCATCTTCGGCCCACCTTCTTCATGGAAAATCTTCTGATGAACGTTCAGATGATCAAGAACATGGGGATCAACGGCACTCCGATGAAACCCGATGTCGCCATCCCGATCATCGCCACGAAAGACATCGCCGCCGAAGCGGCGGAGCGGCTCCTTCGCCTCGACTTCAAAGGTAAGTCGGTCAAGGAGCTGCTGGGGCCGCGCGAGTGGACGATGACCGAGATGACGGCAATCCTCGGCCGGGCCATCGGCAAACCATCCCTCCCCTATGTGCAGTTTCCGTATGAGGATGCCGAGAAGGCGATGATCGGGATGGGGCTCTCTCCCGACGTGGCGCGCGGAGATCGGAAGAGCGTCG
>SCUR01000263.1 GCA_004297235.1 Candidatus Manganitrophaceae bacterium
GCTCTTCCGATCTGACCTGCAGCACCTGCCGCGTTTGGGTCGTCGAGGGAATGCCGAACTTGACGGAAATCGACCTGGATGAAGAAAATATGTTGGAGGAGGCGCAGCTGCCCGCTCCCTTTCGTCTCTCTTGCCAGGCGAAGCTCAAAGGAGACGTCATCGTTCGTGTTCCCGATGAAGAGATGGAGTGGACCCGGGGGGCGCTTCGAGAGCTCGATGCGCTCGACCCCTCCCGCCGCGAGATTATTCGGATGATGGTGGAGAAGCGGGCGCGCGCGCAGGGGATCACCGCGATTCTTCCCGATACGGCCATCCCTTTCGTGGCGGAAGCGAAGAGAGAGGTCGAGGCCGTGGCGGATGATCCCGATCAACTCGCCCTGCTCGTGAAGCGGATCTTTCAAGCACCCGCGTGATCGACTCGGGCGCTGTTCCTTGCGATGATCGAATCATCGCCTTCCGAAATCAATTAGCGGATTTTCTTGGAGGAAATCATTCCGTCGACACCGTCGGAAAAATCAAAGAGTGAACCTTCGGGGTTCAGCGGGCTGGACACGTGGCTCGGATTAAGACACCTCGATTTCCCCGTTCCGGAACATGGCCGATCGGTCCTCTATACCTTCGGCGGGATCGTTTTTATCGGCTTTGTCTTCATGGTCCTCACCGGTTTTCTCCTGACGCAAGTTTATAACCCCCTTCCTGAACAGGCCTACCAGAGCTTAGAGAAAATCCAAGAGATCAATTGGGCCCGCTATCTGCGCGCGCTTCATTATTGGTTTGCGCAGGGGGTCCTCTTCGCCCTGATCCTCCATACCACGCGCGTCTTCGTCACCGGCGCCTACAAACATCCGCGACAGGTGACCTGGTGGCTCGGCGTGACCCTTTTGGGAATCATGATGATGGGGTCTTACTTCACCGGGACCGTTCTCAAATGGGACCAGGAGGGGGCCGACGCCCTCAACCATTTTAAAGAGCTGTTGCTGATGCTCGGGCCGTTCGGCGCGGTGATGACCGAATGGCTTCCGGGAAGCAGCCCGATCAATATTCGGATTTACGCCTCGCACATTGCCGTTTACCCGGTGCTGATCGTTCTCCTTCTGATTGGTCATTTTTACTTGATTCATGTCTTCAACCTCGCTCCCACCGCTTGGGGAAAATGGTCGAATGCGCCGGAGGTGCCGCCGGCGGAGACCAAAGGGCGGTTCAGCGAGCATGCCCGGAGCATTCTTCTTCTTTCGGTCGCCTATTACGGATTCCTCGCGCTGGTCGCGTTCTTCGTCCGCGCGCCGCTCGGCGGGGCCCCTTCCGGACACGAGGAGGCGGTGAAGCCCCCCTGGCCCTTCCTCTGGATGTATCTGTTCGAGAATGTCTGGGGAATCGGCGCCGTCCTCTATGCCACGATGGCGCTCTTCGGCTTCTTGGCGCTGGTCCCCTTGCTCGATCGCGGACAAGAGCGGCGGCTGGGAGCCCGGAAAGGGATCTTGTCGCTGGGGGCCGTCGTCGGCCTCTCCGTCATCGCCCTCACTTTTTACGGTTGGGTGGTGCCCGCGCAGGTTCATCAGCATTCTCATTCCCATGAGGAAGGCGGGGCGATGCCGGCAGAGGGGGACCCCCCTCACGAGGAGGGCGATCACCACGAAGAGGAGCCGCACTCCCATGATCCCGCCCCCGGCGGTTCTTCCGAGACGAAACCGCACGCGGACGATCATGATCATCCGGAGGAGGCCGCCCCTCACGACGAAGGGGAGCATTCCCACGATCCGGCTCCCTCCAAGCAGACCTCTTCCAAGATGAAAAGTCCTTCCGAAAAGAAGCCCCACGTCGATGATCACGATCATCCGGACGGGGCCGACCACCGCGATTAATCCTTCTTTTTAACGTCCAATGTCATCTTCCTTCCCATCCTTTTGGAGCGCGTTGACTTCCATTTTCTCGTTATGCTAGGTTAAATTGATCTTGTTTGAGGCCCTATTTTTTGAACTGTTATTCGAAGTCGCCGATGCAAATCGGCGCTGGTAAGAGACATTCGATTCAAACAAGCGGCAGTGTTCTTTCTGCCAAAGAACAAAGAGAAGCAAGAGCAAAACCGAGGAGGAAGGCTCCATGATTAAAGGGCGCGTCAAATGGTTCGACGCCAACAAAGGGTTTGGGTTTATCACTCGCGATGATGGCGGCGACGTGTTTGTTCACTACACAGCGATTCAGGGGGAAGGCTACCGAAAGCTTGAAGAGGGCCAAAAGGTTCAATTTGAAGTTGAACAAGGGAAAAAAGGACCTCAAGCGATCAACGTCAGTCTGGCTGCGTAGCGGACGAAACGACCCCAAGGGGCCCCGCGGGAGCGATCCCGCGGGGCCCTTTTATTTTAAACCTCTCCCTTGACCTCGATACCCGGTTATGATAATAATAATCACTTTATCAACGAATCAGAGGGGCCCCAAGTATGTTGTCCGATAAGCTTCCCGAGGGATTAACCTTTGATGATGTCATCCTCATTCCCGCCCGCTCCGCCGTCCTTCCGCGGGACGTCAATCTTCGAACCCGCATCACCCGCCATATCGAAATTCAAATCCCCATCCTCAGCGCGGCGATGGATACCGTCACCGAGTCGCGCCTGGCGATTGCGCTCGCGCGCGAGGGGGGGATCGGCATCATCCATCGCGCCCTCTCCGTGGAAGCGCAGGCGGCCGAAGTCGACCGGGTGAAGAAGTCGGAGAGCGGCATGATCGTCGACCCGATCACGATCTCGCCCGACCAGCAGCTGCACGAAGCGCTCAAGCTGATGAATCAATACCGGATCTCCGGCATCCCGGTCACTCAAAACGGAAAGCTGGTCGGCATCTTGACCAATCGAGACCTTCGGTTCGAAACCCGAATGAACCTCAAGGTCTCCGACGTGATGACGAAGGAGAACCTCATCACCGCCCCCGAAGGGACCACCCTGGAAGAGGCCCGGAAAATTCTCCACAAAAATCGGATCGAAAAACTCCCGGTGGTCAACAGCCGCTTCGAGCTGAAGGGATTGATCACGATCAAGGACATCGAGAAGAAAATCAAGTATCCGAACGCCTGCAAAGATAAATTCGGCCGCTTGCGCGTCGGCGGGGCGGTCGGCATCGGCGGAGATTCCAAAGACCGGGTCGACGCCCTGGTTCGCGCGGGAGCCGACCTGATCGTGGTCGACACCGCCCACGGTCACTCGGTCGCCGTTCTCGATACGATCAAAGCGGTCCGCAAACGCTATCCGGATATCGAGATCGTCGGCGGCAATGTGGCGACGGCCGACGCGACGGTCGATCTGATCAAGGCGGGGGTCGACGCGGTGAAGGTCGGCGTCGGTCCGGGATCAATCTGCACGACGCGGGTGATTGCCGGGGCCGGCGTGCCGCAGTTGACCGCGATCTCGGAGTGCGCCAAGGGAGCGAAGAAATACAAGGTTCCGATCATCGCCGACGGCGGGATCAAATATTCGGGCGACATCACCAAGGCGATCGCCGCGGGGGCCCAATCGGTCATGATCGGCGGACTTTTCGCCGGGACCGAAGAGAGTCCGGGCGAGACGGTCCTGCTCCAGGGCCGGAGCTATAAGGTTTATCGCGGCATGGGATCGCTCGGCGCCATGCAGCGCGGGGGGAAAGACCGCTACTTCCAGGAGTTCGAGCCGGAATCGAAGCTGGTCCCGGAAGGAATCGAAGGACGCGTCCCTTACAAGGGGACCCTCTCGGCGGTGGTCTACCAGCTGATCGGCGGCCTTCGGGCCGGGATGGGCTACTGCGGCGCGCGGGATATCGAGGAGCTGCGGGAAAAATCGAAGTTTATTCGGTTGACCCATGCCGGGCTGCGCGAGAGCCATCCGCACGACGTCATCATCACCAAGGAGTCCCCGAACTACGAGCGGGGCGGAGAGTCTTAACGGCGCTTCGCCTTCCGCCATACAGGTCTGATGTCATCTTCCACACCTAAAATCCTTATTCTTGATTTCGGATCGCAGTATACCCAGCTTATCGCCCGCCGTGTTCGGGAGAGCCGGGTCTACTCCGAAATCGTTCCGTACCATGTTCCGTTGAAAGAGATCGAATCGCGCCGGCCCGACGGGATTATCCTCTCCGGGGGGCCGGCGAGCGTCTACGATAAAAACGCGCCGCTCTGCGACCCGGGCCTCTTCAAGCTCTCCGTTCCGATTTTGGGGATCTGTTACGGGATGCAGTTGATGACCCATCTGTTGGGGGGGAAGGTCGCCCGCGCGACGAAGCGGGAATACGGCCGGGCCGACCTGATGATCGACGACGCCTCGGACATCTTCAAGGGTCTTCCCGATCGCAACCCCGTCTGGATGAGCCACGGCGATCGGATCGAAACGCTCCCTCCCGGATTTCAGGCGATCGCGCGGACCGACAACTCTCCCGCCGCCGCCATGAAAGATTCGCGGCGGAAATTCTTCGCCCTCCAATTTCATCCCGAAGTCGTCCACACCCCTCAGGGGATTCGGATCCTTCAGAACTTTCTCTATCAGATCGCTGGTTGCAGTCCGACCTGGGATATGGGCTCGTTTTTGAAAGAGGCGGAGGAGACGATCGCGGCGCAGATCGGAGAAGGGCGGGCCATCTGCGCGTTGAGCGGCGGGGTCGACTCCAGCGTCGCGGCCGTGCTGGTTCAGCGGGTGATCGGAAAGCGGCTCACCTGCATCTTCGTCGACAACGGCCTCTTGCGGAAGGAGGAGGCGAAGCGGGTCCTCGACACGTTCAAAAAGAATCTCAAGCTCAATATCCGCTTCGTCGATGCGTCCGATCGTTTTCTCAAGCGCCTTTCCGCCAACTCCCATCCGGAGCGGAAGCGGAAGATCATCGGACGGGAATTCATCCGGGTGTTCGACGAAGAGGCCAAAAAGGTCGGCCGCGTCGATTTTCTGGTGCAGGGGACGCTCTATCCCGATGTGATCGAGAGCGTTTCATTGAAGGGGCCCTCCGCCACGATCAAGACCCACCACAACGTCGGGGGGCTTCCGAAGCGGATGCGCCTCAAGCTGGTCGAGCCGTTGCGGATGCTCTTCAAAGACGAGGTCCGGCGGCTCGGGGTGGAGCTCGGGATCCCGGAAGTTCTTCTCTATCGCCATCCCTTTCCCGGTCCCGGTCTGGCGGTTCGGGTTCTCGGGAAGGTCACGAAGGAGCGGCTTGACCGTCTGCGCGAGGCCGATGCGATCTTCGAGGAGGAGATTCGGAAGGCCGGCCTGTACGATGCGATCTGGCAGGCGTTCGCCGTCTATCTGCCGGTCCACAGCGTCGGGGTGATGGGGGATGAGCGGACCTACGAGAACGCCGTCGCGCTGCGCGCCGTCACCAGCCAAGACGGGATGACCGCCGATTGGGCCGACATTCCGCACGATGTTCTCAAGCGGATCTCCAGCCGGATCATCAACGAGGTGAAAGGAATCAACCGGGTCGTCTACGACATCTCTTCCAAGCCCCCCAGCACGATCGAGTGGGAGTAGGGGCCGCACCGGCGCCGCGCCATCCAGGAAATTCCGCCGAACAAAAGAAAAGCCCGCCGCAATCCAACGGATCCACTTCGTCTGAATTTTCTCCGATGTCTTGTTCCTCCTGTCCTAAATGTGCCATCATAGTAGGGAGGGAATATGTCGCCGCCCTCCTTGAAATTCCCTTCCAGGGACACACCGAATCGATAATAGGGCCGCCATGTCGCAGCGTGCACCGCTCGAGGAAGATCGAATCGATCCTTTCATTCAGTCTTTCATCCAGAGCCTTTCGGACCTGGAGATCGCTCCCACGTCGACCTACCGGGTCCAATTCAATTATCAATTTCGATTTCCCGATGCCGCGCAGATCATCCCTTATCTCAACGATCTGGGGATCACCCATCTCTACGCCTCTCCCTATCTTCAGGCGCGGCCGAAGAGCCTTCATGGGTACGACATCTGTAATCACAATGCCCTCAATCCGGAGATCGGGAGCGAAACGGATCATGCCGAGATGATCGACGCGCTGCGGCGGCATCATCTCGGACATATACTGGATATCGTGCCGAACCACATGGGGGTGACCGAAAATCAGTGGTGGCTCGACGTTCTCGAAAACGGACGGAATTCTCCCTATGCCCACTATTTTGACATCGATTGGCACCCGATTAAAAAAGAGCTGAGCGGGAAGGTGCTCCTCCCGGTGTTGGGCAATCAGTACGGCCAAGTTCTGGAGAGTCAAGATCTGCAGCTGCGCTTCTCCGCGGGGGCGTTTTGGATCACCTATTATGATAACCGCTTTCCGGTTTCTCCCCGGAGCTACCCGAAGATTTTGAGATACCGGCTGGATGCGCTCGAAAAAGAGATGGAAGACGACCCCGAAAATATTCAGGAGTATCACGGTATCACGCTCGCCTTGCTCCATCTGCCGGTCGAGATCCAATCCGACCCCCAGCGCATCGCCGAAGAGCGGCGCCAGATCGATTGGATCAAGCGGCGCTTGGCGAAGCTCTATCAGGGAGAAGAGAAAATTCGGCGGTTCATCGACGAGAATGTCGCATTCTTCAACGGAAAGAAGGGGGAGCCGCGCAGCTTCGACCTGCTCGACCAGCTTCTCAATGAACAGTCGTATCGGCTTTCCTACTGGCGGGTCGCTTCGGATGAGATCAATTACCGGCGCTTCTTCGACGTTAACGAGCTCGCCTCCATTTCAATGGAGCGGAAAGAGGTGTTCGAGGAGACGCACCAGCTCCTTTTCCGACTCATTCGGGAGGGAAAGCTCGACGGGCTTCGGGTCGACCACCCCGACGGGCTCTTTGATCCGATCGATTACTTCCGGCGCCTTCAGAAGCGCTGCTGGGTCCTTCGCGGGACGGCGCGGATTCCGGAGGGGACCCCCGAGGAGGTGAAGAAAAAAGTGGAGGAAAAGTTCGCCGAGGCCGCCGATCGTTTCTTGGCGAGCCGGACCCGGCCGGGGGTGAGGCTGCCGTTCTATGTCGTCGTCGAGAAGATTCTCAGCAAAGGGGAGCGGCTGCCGGAGCGGTGGCCGGTCCACGGGACCGTCGGCTATGAGTATCTGAACGCCGTCAACGCCCTCTTCGTCGACAGCCGCCATGCGAAGCGGTTCGACCAGATCTATGCCGACTTTATCGGGACCAAGTCCCGCTTTTCCGACATCGTTTATGAGCGGAAGAAATTCATCATGAACACCACGATGGCGAGCGAGATCAACGTTCTCTCCCATCGGTTGAATCGTCTCTCCGAGAAAGACCGGCTGTCGCGGGACTTCACGCTCTACAGCCTGCGGGACGCCATTCGGGAGGTGATTGCCTGCTTTCCGATCTACCGAACCTACATCACGCGGTTCGAGCGGCTGGAGGAGCACGACCGAAAATTCGTCGAGATGGCGGTGACCAAGGCGAAACAACGGAGCCCGGCGACCGATATCTCGATTTTCGATTATCTGAAGCGGACGCTCTTTCTGCAGTACCCTGAATATTTCACCGAAGAGGACCGGCGGGAGCAGTTGGCCTTTGTCCAAAAGTTTCAGCAATGCACCGGACCGATCATGGCGAAGGGATTGGAAGACACCGCCTTCTACGTTTACAACCGGCTGGTCTCGCTGAACGAAGTGGGGGGCGATCCGCAGACGTTCGGCATTTCTGCGGGCGACTTTCACAAACAAAATGCGGAGCGGTTGGAGCGATGGCCCTATTCGATGCTCACCACCTCGACCCACGATACGAAGCGCAGCGAAGATGTCCGAGCGCGAATCAATGTCCTCTCCGAAATGCCGGAGGAGTGGCAGGCCGCCGCGACCCGATGGGCCGACCTCAACCGTTCGAAGAAGGTGGAGATCGAGGGGGAGCCGGCTCCCGATGCCAACGAGGAGTATCTTCTGTATCAGACGCTGCTCGGCGCCTGGCCGCTGAGAGCGCCTTCCCCCAACGAATATCAAGAATTTAAAAAGCGGATTCAGGCCTACATGACGAAAGCCTCGAAGGAGGCGAAGGTCAATACCAGCTGGATCAGCCCCAACGAGGCGTATGACCAAGCGCTCTCGACCTTCATCGAGGCGATCTTGGATCCCGGTTCATCGACGCCGTTCCTGGAGGACTTCAACGACTTTCAGAAGACCGTCTCTCATTTTGGAATTTTCAACAGCCTCTCTCAGACGCTGCTGAAGATCGCCTCTCCCGGGGTTCCCGATCTCTATCAAGGATGCGAGCTGTTCGACTTGAGCCTGGTCGATCCCGATAATCGGCGGCCGGTCGATTACCCCCTCCGGATACGAAGACTCGAGGAGATCAAAAAGGAGATGATGTCCGACCTGCCGTCCCCCTTGTTGATTCAGCGGCTTCTTCGAGAAAAAGAAGAGGGTCTGATTAAGCTCTTCGTGACCTGGCGGGCGTTGAACTGCCGCCGCGAACATCGCCGGTTATTTCTAAACGGCGCCTACCTCCCCCGCGAGGCGGCCGGCCCGGCCCGGGAACATCTGATCGCCTTCTCCAGAAGGCTGAACGGGGAGCACCTGATCGTGGCGGCGCCGCGGCTGCTCGTCTCGCTGATCGATCGATCGGAAGATCCGATCGGGGCGGCGTGGGAGGGAAGCGATCTTCTTCTGGAGGATGAGCCATCCGGCGTCTCTTACCGGAACGTGCTGACGGGAGAGCGGGTGGAGGGAGAAAGAGAGAACGGAAAGGTCCGGATCCCGCTCGCTTCCATCTTCCAGACATTCCCCCTCGGTCTTCTGATGGAGCAGATCGACGGATGAGTAAGTGAATCTGTCGGCCCACCGACCTCTCCCCCAAAGCGCTCCTTCCGATGAACTTCCTTGACATCGGTTCCGAATCCCAGTACCATTTTTTAATTTTAGAATCCTCCGGAAGAGAAGAGATGATTCGATATCAGTACGCATTTACATTCTCCGACGGGGCGACAAAGCAATTCGACATCGCGCTCGATCCGGAGTCGCTGGAGATGCAAAACCCCGATCCGGTCCGTCCCGCCTGGGCGCGCCTCGACTATGCTCCCTGCGAGAATTGTCCGCTCGATCGCGCTCAAACCGAATACTGCCCCGTCGCCGTCAACATCGCCGGTCTGGTCGAATCGTTCAAGAACGTCCTCTCTTACGATGAGGCGGAGGTTGTGGTGACCTCCGAAGACCGGACCGTCACCAAGCGGACCGCGGCGCAGAACGGGCTCTACTCCATTCTCGGAATTTACATGGTGACGAGCGGGTGTCCCGTGCTCGATCGGCTTCGCCCGATGGTCCGCTTCCATCTCCCGTTTGCTTCGATCGAGGAGACGGTTTTTCGATCGGCCGGCATGTATCTCTTGGCGCAATATTTCCGGAAGAAAAAAGGGCTCTCCGCCGAGTTTGCCTTTGAGGGCCTGTCCAAGATTTATCGAGAGATCAACCGGGTGAACATCGGCCTGCTGAAACGCCTTCAGGCCGCCTCGAACGAGGACGCCAACCTCAATGCCCTGGCCAATCTCGATGTTTTCGCGTTCACCCTGCATGAGTCGACGGAAGATTCCATCGGGGCGCTTGAACCGCTCTTCCAAGTTTATTTGAAAGGGAATGAGAATGCGTGAGCGTCGGTGGGAATCCCAGACGGCCGTCAGTTTCGAGGAGGTGGTCGCTTTTTGCCGCTCCCTCAAGGAATTGGGACTCGAGGTCAAAGAGATCGATAAGGAGGTCTCCTGCTACTTCGAGGAGTTCTGGATCGACAAGCTCGACGAGATCGACCGGTTGGAAGCGTGGCCGGTCGATGAGGTGACGCTGGTCCAGGTCAACGATCGATGGGAAGGGGATTTCTTCGTTTTGGCGGGGAGTCATTACGATCTCTTTCGGCGGCATCTTTCGATGGAGGCGTATCTTTCTCTGAGTCATCCTTGGCGGGTCCCTTCCGATCTGAAAGTGAAGCTGCACCAGCCGGAGTCGATGTTCTGGGTCGGCTTCCGCCAAGACCACGGTTTCATCCGGCTCCGTTTGATCCCCAACGAAATCATCACGCCGGGAGAACGCAGAGGCGATCAGCGGCGATTCTCCTGGATGAGCGAGCGGGCTTCCCTTTTTGCGGCGGCGGTCGATGTGTTGGATCTTCCTCTTTTCGTGGAATGGGAGAAGGGAGCGCTTTCGATCTCTTCCGAAGATCCGGCGTCGCCCGTTTCCTGCTCGTGGCCCGATGCGTTCGGACCGTGCCAGTTCGAACAGATCGTCGTCGATCCGTATCAGTTGTTGGTTCCCGCCGCGCGGTTCATCTCCAGAGCGGGTCTCCGACCCGGCACGGTTCGAACCTTCTTCTCCGGTTTTCCTCGTGAGGTTCTGGAGGGTTTCCATCGACTCCAG
>SCUR01000026.1 GCA_004297235.1 Candidatus Manganitrophaceae bacterium
CTCGGCGGCCTGATCCTTCAGATGACATCAATGCGGCACTTTCTCCTCATCGCCTTCGGGATGGCGTTTCTCGGCGCGATCGGTTTGAGCTATCTGCTCTCCAAGCGGCTGGTGGCGCCCCTCACGCAAATGACCCAGGCCGCGCGGGCGATTGCACGGGGAGATTTCCATCATCGCATCCGGATCCGATCGGGGGATGAGATGGAAGCGCTCGGGGAAGCGCTGAACCGGATGACGGATGATCTTCAAATAAAAATCAAAGATCTCTCCGACGACCGCGCCAAGAGCCTCGCGATCCTCTCCGGGATGGTAGAGGGAGTCCTTGTCTTGGACGACAAGGGAAAGATCGTTCTGACCAATACCTCCTTCGAGCGGATGTTCGGCTTCTCAGACGACCCATGGATCGGCCGATATCATTACGAGCGGCTCCGTCACCATCCTCTCAATGCGCTCATCAACGAGGTCATTCAGACCGGGAAGCCGCTCTCCCAAGAGATCCGGCTTGAAACATCTTACCGGCCCCATCTTCAGGTTCAAGCCTCCGTGACCGACCAGACGCCTCGATCGGTCGTTCTCGTCTTTCACGACATCACCGAGATCAAACGGCTGGAGCGGATCCGGAAAGATTTCGTGGCCAACGTCTCGCACGAGTTGCGGACGCCGCTGGCGGCCATCAAAGGCTATCTGGAGACCTTGGCCGACGGCGGATTGGAGAACCCCGCCGAAGCGCGGGAATTTCTCGCCATCCTTCAAAAACATACCGACCGGATGGCCGACATCGTCCGCGACCTGCTGCAGCTCTCGCGGATCGAGTCGGGGCTTGATCCGATCCGGCCGGCAGAGATCGACCTTCGGGAGGCGGTCGACCGAAACCTCCTGCTGCTGAAGTCGCTCGCGGAGAAAAAGGGGCAGACGATTTCGGTCTCCATCCCGGCGGACCTTTCACTGCGGGCCGATCCGGAAAAATTGAATCAGGTCTTGATCAACCTCATCGACAACGCCATCAAATACACGCCGGATCGCGGGACGATCGCCGTCAGCGCCTCGGAGGAGGCCGACCGGGTCCTCATCGAGGTCTGGGACAGCGGAATCGGCATCCCGAGGGAAGATCTCAGCCGGATTTTCGAGCGCTTCTACCGGGTCGACCGCACCCGCTCGCGGGAACTCGGCGGAACCGGCTTGGGGTTGTCGATCGTCAAGCATATCCTGGAGGCGCACGGCGGGACCGTCTCGGTGGAGAGCGAGATCGGCAAGGGCTCTCGATTCATTTTGATCTTTCCCAAACGCGGCGCTTCCTGATTCTTCGAAAGATAGCGTCACCCGCACCCGACCGCCCCCCTTTCTTTCCAAAAAGAGATTCATCGGGTACACTGATATCGGCGCTTCCCCAAGAGGCACGGCTGCGGTCGCCGACCGGCCGCGATCGAAATCTGTCTTTGGAGAAAAATATTGGAAGAAATGAAGACCGTCGGCGACTCGCTCGCCTTTAGAAACAGAGGGATCATCGGCCTCCTGCTGTTGATTCCGGTCGGACTGGCCGTCCTCTTCAGCAATCCGACGGTCTTGGAAAACACCTTCTTCGATTTTTTATTCAGCGCGCTCGCCTGGCTGCTCTTCGGAACGTACATCTTCTTTCGAATCTGGGCGACGATTTATGTCGGCGGCCGGAAGGACAGCGCGCTTCAGACCGAAGGGCCTTATTCAATCACCCGGAACCCGCTCTACTTCGGGAGCCTCTGCTTCGGCCTCTCCGCCGCCTGCTTTTTGAACAGCCTCTCCCTGGCCGGCACGCTGATGGCGGTCTGGTTCATCTATGCCCGCCGGGTCATCAAAGCGGAAGAACATTTCCTCGAAGGTAAATTCGGGGAGGCATTCCAGGAATATTGCCGCCGGACCCCCCGCCTGATCCCGTCCCCTTCGCTGTATCGTTCGAGCGATTCGCTGAATGTCAAGTTGAAGGGATTGAGAATCGAGGGACAACGGCTCCTCGGCGCGACGCTCCTTCCCCTCAGCGCGGAGATTCTGATGCACCTCCGGACCGCCTCTTGGTGGCCGCATTGGTTCCAGCTTCCCTAAGCGGGTTTTAAACCGGAATTCCTCAAAGGCGGATTTTCCTTTCCTTCTCCTCGCTTCGATCAGCCGACTCGTGGTAAGATGGCAAGGCCACCCTATGAGGGTTGATCTGATCGCATGTATGACGACTCCCGCAATCCGCCGCCGCGCAACCGGCTCGACCGGTTCATTCGGCAGTTTCGATATCCGGCCTACTTCATCGCGCTGATCTCCCTCTACACGATCGCCTCGACCGCCATCGGTCTGGCGCTCGCCCCCGCCCTTTGGTTCCTCAGTCATTGGATTCCCTGGAGCGCCTCCTTCACAGGTTGGCTCCGCTGGCCGCTCCTCGGCACCGGCCTGGGGCTCGCCTTCTTTCTCTCCGGATTTGCCCTCCTGGTCGTCATCCCGATTTACAACCGGCTCCTGCCGACCCGGATCAAGCCGTTCAAAGGAACCTACTTCACCCTCGCGGCCCTTCCTTGGTTTCTCCACAACGGTCTCTTCTACCTGGTCCGCTACACCTTTCTTCAATATGTCACCCTCACCCCGCCCGGCCTCTGGTTCCTGAGGGCGATGGGGATGAAGATCGGCGAGCGCGCTTTTATCAATACGTACTTGATTTCCGATCCCTGCATGCTCACCATCGGAGACGATGTGGTTTTGGGGGGGAGCGTTCGGATCTTCGCCCACTACGGCGGGGGAGGAAAGTTGGTCATCGCGCCGGTTTTCATCGGGGACAAGGCGACCATCGGACTGAACGCCACGGTGATGGGAGATGTCCGGGTCGGCGCCGGCGCGACGATCCTGGCGCACTCGGTCCTCCTCCCCGGCTCGCGCGTCGGCGAGGGGGAAACTTGGGGGGGCGTCCCGGCCCGGCGGATCTCCCGGGAAGAGATGGATCGAATCAAACAGGAGATCCAGGGCATCCGGCCGAACGTCGTTACGCCGAAACCGGAAGGGGTTCATTAATCCAGAGGCTCCTCCGGGCGATTCTTCCCTTCTTTGAATTTACATCCATTTAACCGTCTTTTGATTCTCCTGTGATCTCCTAGAGCGAAGATGAAGCGGCTCCAGAGTCGGACCGGGTGCGCCGAAGGAAGAGCGCGGTCCCGCGGGAGCGAAACGCCGTCAAGGAAAGGGGATCTCTCCGAACCTTCTCTCGAAACCGATGGGGAGAAATATCCCTAGAATAAAGCTGTTATCAGAATTTTTACACCAGATTTATTCGGCGAATAAATACTAATTTTGAATAAATCGGGTAGACTAAAACAATTGAATTTTAGCGACCCATGAGGAGAAAATAGCATGACCGATCGATTCCAGCCCTCCGATCTCTGCGGGATCGTCCTGGCCGCCGGCGAAGGGAAGCGCCTTCAGCCGCTGGTCCGCCGTTGGCGGGGAGACGATCTTCCCAAACAGTATGTTCGATTTATCGAAGACCGCTCCCTGCTGCAGCAGACGCTCGATCGCGCGCACCGTCTCATCCCCTCCGATCGCCTCTTCACGATTATCGATCGGAAGCATTTGTCTTATGCCGACGTCTGGCGACAACTGGAGAGCCGCCCCCGCGGAACCGTCCTCTTGCAGCCTGAAAATAAAGAGACCGGGCCCGGCATTCTTCTCCCGCTGATGCATGCGTATAAACGTCATCCGAATTCAACGCTCGTTATTTTTCCGTCGGATCATTTCATCCGCGAAGAAGGGCTTTTTATCGACTATGTCGATCTGGCCTGCCGCCTCGTTTCGGAAGATCCCGCCCGCCTGATCTTGCTGGGGATGCAGCCAGCCGGCCCCGATCCCGAATACGGTTATATCCTGCCGGGAGAGGAGATCGGACGGCTGAGCCCGTCGGGAGTGATGGAGGCGGTTCGGTTCATTGAAAAGCCCGAACCGCGGGCCGCAGCGGAACTGGTTCGCCGGGGAGGACTCTGGAATACGATGGTCATGGTGGTGAAGACAAAACGGCTTTTGGAGTTGGCGAGAAACACCGCCCCCGAGCTGACCCGCGCTTTCGATCCGCTTTTGGAGGCGATCGGGACCCCCGACGAATCGGAGGCGGTCGAAGCGGTCTATCAAAAAATTTCCCCCGTTAATTTTTCAAAAGAGCTTCTGGAGCGTTTTCCCCTTCAAGACCGCTTCTCTCTCGCGGTCCTTCCGGTCCGAGGCGTTTACTGGAGCGACTGGGGTTCGGTGCAGCGGGTGGTGGGCGATCTTCGAAAGATGGGCCGGCTCGGCCCCCTTCATCCGATCGAAGCGGAAGACTCTTTGCTGGTAAGCCAGGGCCGGTAACGGCGCCCGAATCGGACAGAGCCAGCCGAGAGAAGCACTCCTTATCTTCGTTGCCGGCTGAATCTCCCCTGAATCTCCATTGACGAATCGGGCGGGTTGCAAGTACAATCGGACCGGGAGGTTTTGTTCTCGGCATGGTCGATCTGTTGAATGCGGTCATTCTCGGCGTGGTGGAGGGACTGACCGAATTTATCCCGGTCTCTTCGACCGGACATTTGATCATCGCCGGACACCTCCTCGGCTTCGAAGGGGCCAAGGCTTCCACCTTTGAAGTCTTCATCCAGCTCGGCGCGATCCTCGCCGTCGTCGTCCTTTATAAAGAGCGGTTCTTTCGTCTCCTCGATTTCTCCAAAACGAGAGGCTTCGCCGGTTGGAACGGCTTCGTCCTCTTGGGACTGACCACCCTCCCGGCGCTGATCTTCGGCTTCCTCGCTCACAAATTCATAAAAGAGCATCTCTTCAACACCACCACCGTGGCGATCGGCCTCGGCGTGGGGGGCGTCGGGATTCTGCTCGCCGAACGTTTTCTTCCGAAGCCGGAGAAGCATGGTCTCGATTCGCTCCGTCCCCAAGACGCCCTCCTGATCGGCCTCTTTCAGTGCCTCGCCCTCTGGCCCGGCGTCTCCCGCGCCGGTGCGACGATCCTGGGGGCGATGATTATCGGGACCGAACGAAAAACGGCGGCCGAATACTCCTTCCTCGCCGCCGTTCCTGTGATGTTCGCCGCCACCGGTTACGATCTTCTCAAAAGCCGCTCGTTTCTTCAGGCCGCCGACATCCCTTTCTTCGCCGTCGGATTGATCGTCTCCTTTATCGCCGCCTGGCTCGCCGTTCGAACCTTCATTCAGCTTCTCTCCCGCTATACCCTGACGCCCTTTGGATGGTACCGGATCGCGGCGGCGGCGGCCTTGCTGGTGTTGATCTCGGGATAGCCGGGTCGTGAAGGGGAGCGCCTAAATTCCCTCCCCCTGATACACGGTCCAATGCCGCGGCTTGATGAAGACCACCTCACCTGCCTTTAAGCCCAGCTCTCGATAGCGCTCTTTGCTCAACTCCGCCTCGATCATCTGGCCGGTATCCTGGCGATTTAATTGTAGACGGACCACCGGACCGACCGACTGAATATGTTGAATCAGCGCCGCGATGGCCGGCTGGCCGTTTTTGTGCCGCTCGATCTCGATGTCGTGAGGGCGGACGTAAGCGACCGCCGGGGTATCTTGGGCCGCGGCATGCTCCGGGGCGTCGATCTCCAGCGGACCGATCTTCACCCGCCCCTCCCCCACGCGGCTATGGAAAAGATTCACGTTGCCGAGAAAGTGGTAGACGAAGGGGTTCACCGGATGATCGTAGACCTCTTCCGGGGTTCCCACCTGCTCAATCCGCCCCTCGTTCATTACGACGATCCGGTCGGCCACTTCCAGCGCTTCCTCTTGATCGTGTGTGACGAAGACGCTGGTGATGTGCAGCTCGTCGTGAAGCCGTCGAAGCCAGAGACGGAGCTCTTGCCGGATCTTGGCGTCGAGCGCGCCGAACGGCTCATCGAGAAGGAGCATCTTCGGCTCGACCGCCAGCGCGCGGGCGAGGGCGACCCGCTGCCGCTGTCCGCCGGAGAGCTGCGAGGGATAATTCGATTCCATCCGGTCGAGCTGGACCAGTTGCAGCAAGGAATGGACTTTGGCGCGGATCTCTTCGTTCGAAGGCCGGTTGCTGCGGGGGCGGACCCGCAGGCCGAAGGCGACATTCTCGAAGACGGTCATGTGCTTGAAAAGCGCATAGTGCTGGAAGACGAAACCGACATGGCGGTCCCGGACACTTCGGTCGGTGGCATTCTCCCCGTGAAAGAGAATCTCTCCGCTGTCGGGGGTCTCTAAGCCGGCCATGATCCGCAACAGCGTCGTCTTGCCGGAGCCGGAAGGACCCAGGAGGGCGACCAGCTCTCCGGTATTGACCGTCAGGTCAATATTCTTCAGCGCCGCAAAATCACCGAACTGTTTCGTCACCCGCCGAATCTCAATGCTCATCTATCCGACTCCTTTGCCGTCCGCCGATCATCGCTGCCCGACGGAAGGTTGATGAGATTTCCATTCCACAAATCGCTTCGCCGCCAGCGTCACCAGCGCCAACAGTGCCAAAAGCGAGGCGACCGCAAAGGCCGCGACGAAGTTGTACTCGTTATAGAGGATCTCCACATGCAGCGGCATCGTGTTGGTCAGCCCGCGGATATGTCCGGAGACGACCGAGACCGCCCCGAATTCCCCCATCGCCCGCGCATTGCAGAGGATGACGCCATAGAGCAATCCCCACTTGATATTCGGGACGGTGATCCGAAAGAATGTCTGCCAGCCGCTCGCACCCAGGACGATGGCGGCTTCTTCCTCTTCGGTCCCCTGCGCCTGCATCAGCGGGATCAGCTCGCGGGCAACGAAGGGGAAGGTGACGAAGATCGTCGCCAGAACGATTCCCGGGACCGCGAAGATGATCTTGATCTCATGCTCCTGAAGCCACGGCCCGAGCCACCCTTGCATCCCGAAGAGGAGGACAAAGATCATCCCGGAGATCACCGGCGAGACGGCGAAAGGGAGATCGATCAGGGTCGTCAGCACATTTTTCCCGACGAAGTTAAACTTCGCGATCGCCCACGCCGCCGCCACCCCGAAGACGAGATTGAGCGGAACGGCAATGGCTGCGGTCAGGAGGGTCAGCCGGATCGCCGCCCACGCCTCCGGATCTTTAAACGATTCCAGATAGAGAGCAAAACCTTTCTGAAGCGCCTCCGCGAAAATGACGATCAGCGGGGTTAAGAGAAAGAATCCCAGAAATAGAAGCGCCGTCGCGATCAGCAGCCAGCGAACCACTGCCGGCTCGGTTCGCGCGCGATTCAGGGGAACGCTCTCCGCTATCTTTAATCCGCTCGGTGCAAACATCAGAATCCCTCTCTCAGTTACAGCGCTGCGAGGCGCCGGCGGCTCCACCATTGCAAAAGATTAATCGCCAACAGCAGCAGGAACGACACCGCCAGCATCACCACCGCCAACGCCGTCGCCCCGGCATAGTCGAACTGCTCCAGCTTGGTCATGATCAACAACGGGGTGATCTCCGTCCGCATCGGCATGTTGCCCGAAATGAAAACCACCGAGCCATACTCCCCCAACGCCCGCGCAAACGCCATCGCAAAGCCGGTCAGGAGCGCCGGCATCAGGGTCGGGAAGATCACCCGGAGAAAAATTTGCAGCCGGTTCGCCCCCAACGTGGTCGCCGCTTCTTCGAACTCCGGATGAAAATCTTCCAGAACCGGCTGGACCGTCCGGACCACAAAGGGCAACCCGATAAAGGTGAGCGCCACGACGACTCCCAGCGGCGCATAAGCCACCTTGATCCCGAGCGGCTCAAGATATTGTCCGATCCACCCCTTGCCGGAGTAGATGGTGGTTAGCGCAATCCCTCCCACCGCCGTCGGGAGGGCAAAGGGGAGATCGACCAGCCCATCGACGATCCGCTTGCCCGGAAAGGAATACCGGACCAACACCCAGGCGACGAGCAGACCGAAGACCACATTAAGCAGCGCCGCAATCAGCGACGCCCCCAGACTCAATCGGTAAGAGGCGAGCGCCCGCGGGGCGGTGATGATCTCCCAGAACTGTCCCCAAGAAAGCGTCGCCGTCCTGAGAAAGAGGGTCGAAAGGGGAATGAGAACGATAAAACTGAGATAGAAGAGCGTAAACCCCAGCGCGAGACCAAAACCGGGAAGGATGCTCTTTTGCTTTAAAACCATGTCGAACTCCAACTGACTGGAATGAAATGTTCATGTCATCCTGGGGCGAAGACGAAGAACCTCTCTCTTTTAAAGCCAAGACGAGATCCTTCGCTCCGCTCAGGATGACAGACCTGTGTCATCGGACCATCGCGCCTGCTACCGCCCCGGCTGATAAATCTGATCGAACACACCGCCATCGGCAAAATGGGCCTGCTGCGCCTTCTGCCAACCGCCGAAGAGTTCATCGATTGTAAACAACGACACCTTCGGGAATTGCGCGGCGTATTTGGAGGCGACCGACTCCAGCCGGGGCCGGTAGTAATGTTTCGCCGCGATCTCTTGACCTTCTTCTGAGTAGAGATGCTCGAGATAGGCCTGCGCCACCTCGCGGGTTTTGCGCCGATCGACCACTTTATCGACGATGGCAACCGGCGGCTCGGCCAGGATGCTGACCGACGGCGCGACGATTTCAAACTTTCCCTTGCCGAGCTCGTTGATCGCGAGCAATGCCTCATTCTCCCAGGCAATCAGCACATCGCCGATCCCTCGCTCCACAAACGTGGTCGTCGCTCCCCGCGCGCCGGAGTCGAGGACCGGAACGTTTTTGTAGATCCGCGTGACGAGGTCCTTTGCCTTCCCCTCGTCACCCCCATTTTTCTTCAGCGCATATCCCCAGGCGGCCAGATAATTCCAACGCGCCCCGCCGGAGGTTTTCGGGTTGGGGGTCACAACCGAGACTCCCGGTTTCGCCAGATCCTCCCAGTCCTTGATTCCCTTGGGGTTTCCCTTCCGGACCAGAAAGACGATCGTCGAGGTGTAAGGGGCGCTGTTATGCGGCAGACGCGATTGCCAATTCTTCGGGAGGAGCCCTCCTTTTTCGGCGATGGCGTCGATATCATACGCCAGCGCCAAGGTCACCACATCGGCTTCCAGGCCGTCGATGACGGCGCGCGCCTGCTTGCCCGATCCCCCGTGGGATTGTTTGATCGTCACATTCTGATTATTTTTCTCTTTCCATTTTTTTGAGAAAGCCGCGTTGAAATCTTGGTAGAGCTCCCGCGTCGGGTCGTAGGAGACGTTCAACAGATTTACATCTGCCGCCTGAAGCAATGGAGAAAACCCAAACGCCGCAAGAAAGACCGAGAAGAGGAAAATCCAAATTTTATTCAACATAATTTATCTCCTAAGTAAGGGGTTCGTC
>SCUR01000264.1 GCA_004297235.1 Candidatus Manganitrophaceae bacterium
GTTTAACCATGTCTTAAGCAGCGGTCCCTTGACTCTTTGCGATGATCTCATCCGAGATATTCTTCGGGACCACATCATAGTGGGCAAACTGCATGGTAAAGACGCCGCGCCCCTGCGTCATCGACCGAAGATCGGTCGCATAACCAAACATCTCAGCCAGCGGAACCTGCGCTGAAATCACTTGCGCTCCGCCCCGCATTTTCATCCCCAGGATCTTTCCCCGCTTGGAGCTGAGATTTCCGATGACGTCGCCCATATACTCTTCAGGGACGATCACCTCTAAATCCATGATCGGCTCCAGCAACGCCGGATTGGCGCGTTTCGTCGCCTCCTTGAAACCCATGGAGGCCGCAATCTTGAACGCCATCTCCGAAGAGTCGACATCGTGATAAGAACCGTCGAAGAGGGTCACCTTCATATCGACCATCGGATATCCCGCAATGACGCCGGAGGTCATCGCCTCGCGAACCCCCTTCTCCACCGCGGGGATATATTCCTTTGGGACCGAACCCCCGACGATTTTGTTGACGAACTCGAATCCCTTCCCGGCTTCTTGCGGCTCGACGGTCAGCCAGACGTGGCCGTACTGACCTCGACCTCCGGACTGCCGGATGTACTTTCCTTCGGCTTCGGCCCGCGCCTGGATGGTTTCGCGATAGGCGACCTGCGGTTTTCCGACGTTGGTCTCCACTTTAAATTCCCGCTTCAGCCGATCGACGATAATTTCCAGGTGCAACTCCCCCATTCCGGAAATGATCGTCTGCAGAGTTTCCTCGTCGCTGGCGATTCGAAGCGACGGATCTTCCTGTCCGAGCTTCTGGAGCGAGAGGCCGAGCTTTTCTTGATCGGCCTTCGTCTTCGGCTCGATCGCCATCGAGATGACCGGCTCCGGAAATTTCATCACTTCCAGAATGACCGGATGGTTTTCATCGCAAAGGGTGTCTCCCGTCGTCGAATTTTTAAGGCCGACCGCGGCGGCGATGTCCCCCGTATAAACATCTTTGATCTCTTCCCGCTTATTGGCGTGCATCTTCAAAATCCGCCCGATCCGCTCCTTGGTATCCTTGGTCGAATTGTAAACGTACGACCCGGAATGGAGCACCCCGGAGTAGACCCTGAAATAAGTGAGCTGTCCGACGAAAGGATCGCTCATGATTTTGAAGGCCAAGGCGGAAAACGGCTCGTCGTCGCTCACCCTCCGGAGCACTTCGTTGCCGGTCTTCGGCTCAATCCCCTTCACCGGCGGAACATCCAGCGGGGAGGGAAGAAAGTCGACGACCGCATCGATGAGAAGCTGGACCCCTTTGTTCTTGAACGAAGCGCCGCAGAGAACCGGAACGATCTTCATCGCGAGCGTCCCCTTGCGAAGCGCCCGCTTGATCTCCTCGGGGGTGATCGCCCCTCCGCTCAAGAATTTCTCCATG
>SCUR01000265.1 GCA_004297235.1 Candidatus Manganitrophaceae bacterium
TGAATTTGTCATTCCCGAATGTTTAATCGGGAATCCAGTGAATTAGGTCTAAGGGCTCTGGATTCCCGCTTTCGCGGGAATGACAAATTCAAACTGACCCACTACCGACTTTCTCTCTCCTGGTAAGTCCAGGCTAGCATCGTCTGAAAGGGAGCGTCAATTCATCCGAGTAGGTGATCGCCGCGAGATTGACACCGGAACAAAAGCTGGTAACCTTTAAACGATTTTCGAGGAGGGCTGAGGACGACGGATGGAAGATGAGACGAAAACACACTCGCTGGATCTCACGAGAAGACGGATCGACCGGACCCAATTTAATCTTCCCTGCCTGGTGATCGTGGCCGGCCCCTCCCTCGGGGAAAAATTCCCGCTCACCCAGGAGCGAATCATCATCGGCCGCCACCGGGAGGCGGAAATCTGGATCAACGATGAATCGATCTCGCGCAAACATGCCGAGGTGATCTCAAAGGAGAACCGGCTTTTTCTGCGCGATCTGGGGAGCAAAAACGGAACGTACAGCAACGATCGCAAGATCGTCGAGATCGAGCTGAAGGACGGCGATCTGATCCGGATCGGGGATGCGACCCTCAAATTTCTGGGGCCGAACAACGTAGAGCAGTTCTATCTCGACGCGCTCTCCGAGCGGGCCAAGCGCGACAGTCTGACGGGGCTCTTCAACAAGCAGACGTTCCACACCTGCCTGGAGCGAATCTTCGTGCGCTGCCGGGACCTCGGCGAGCCCCTCTCGGTGGCCATGATCGATCTCGATTGGTTCAAGAGAATCAACGATCAGTGGGGCCATCCCGCGGGCGATTTCGTTCTGAAAGAATTCTCGAATCTAATCAAACCCGGCATTCGCCCGACCGATCTTCTGGCCCGGTGGGGAGGGGAGGAGTTCGGCCTGATTCTCCCCCACACCACTGTCAAAGAGGCGGCGATCGCCGCCGAACGGATCCGGAGCCGGGTCGCGGGCCATCCGTTTCTCTTCGAAGAAAACCGGCTTCCGGTCACGATCAGCATCGGCCTGGCCGAACGGACGGAGGGGGATACAAAGATGGAGCCGTTGATCGCCCGCGCCGACAAGGCGCTCTACCAAGCGAAGCAGGAAGGCCGGAACCGGACCTGCTGCCTCAGCTAGCGATCGCTTTCCCGGAACAGACCCGGCAGGTAGTGTCCTCATTTGCGAGTTGCAGATAGTTGGAATGGGGCGTTGCCCCAAGCCCCACCGCGGGGGGTTCTTCCACCCCAAAGAGCAGGCTCTTTGGGGACCCCGGCTGCCCACCCCCCTCTGGTACCCGCTCCATTTTCTAGGATATTCGATTCCCAGGGCAGCGGGGGGCCCCCCCAGCTCCCCCACGGTCGCAACTCGCTCAACCACGAAAGTGCATCGTGGATTGCGCTTCGGCAGGCGACCTGATTTGGTAGGTGGAACGTCTATCAAAGTACGCGGGTGTATAGCGTCCGCAGGCCGCACACGCGCAGCCTCTTTGCTCTTTTATTTTTATGAGTAGTAAACCTAGCCGAGCCTGCGCGCTTGGAAGGATGTTCCTCTGTCAATCAAGCACTCCTGCGTTCCTTCTGTCAGACGTTTCACCTACCTTTATAGGTCGGAGCCTGTTTGAGGGGCGATCCGCGCTGTACTTGCGCGGTCGCGCCGAGTTCGACCGTGGGGGGTTCCAAGGGGGCTTGCTCCCCTTGGTGTCCCTTGGGAAGCCGAAGGGGGTTGGGCAAGCAACCCCCGCGGTGGGGGGTGGGGTAAAACCCCACGACTCTAGTCTCCGCGGTGGGGTGTGGGGCAACGCCCCATTCCAACGCTCTTTAGTCTTTGAACAATCTCTATAATTAAATGAGGACACTACTGACCCGGCCCGACCCGCCCGTCATCCGCTTCAAACCAAAAAACAAACGGAGCCGGACGGTCCACCACCAGTGTCCTAAACCGCAAGTCATAAACGTAAACCTGCGATCTTCTTTCTCCTCCTTCGTCCACCTTCCAAACCGGCGCCTTGAAGAACCACTCCAGCCGGCGCGCAAGCCGAGTGCTTCGCGCCTTCTCGACCCGCGGGTCGCCGAGATCGGTGGTCACCTCGTCGCGCGGCTCGATCCCGCTTGAGAAGGGACGAACGAGAGAGATCCGATAAACCTTCCCCTCCCGCGACACCCCCTTCCAGCGATGCGGCCCCAGCGGCTCCGGAAAAACATAACTGAAATCGGCCGGCTGCGGCGATTTCGCTTCCAGAAGACGCTGCGCCTGCATCCGTCCGATCGCGCAGAGGAGAATATAAATTGACACCAAGACAACGGCCCCGCGCGAAAGCGCAACGAGCGCGCCTCGCATCGGCGGAATCCGCGAAAGAAGAAGGGGCGCCGCCAGCAATCCGGTCAAGACGAGATCGATGATGAAGATGATTCCGAACTCCGGCCGCCAATCGCTGAACGGCCAGAGAAGCACCACCCCGAAAGAGTTCACCAGATCGAAGAAGAGATGGACCAAAGCTCCGAGGAGGGTGAGGCCGAAGAGGCGCTTGAGTTCAAGCTGCGGATAGAAGCGCCGGATGATCAGACTCAGCGCCAGCGCCCAGAGGGGGAGCAGAAAGAGGGAGTGCCCGAAGGTCCGCCGCATCAAGATGGCGGCCGGATCGCCGGTGAGCATGACGATGCCGTCGATGTCGGGAAGATTGGAGGCGATCGCCAAAATCGGGACGGCCGGCTTCCCGATTCGCTTTCGAAAAAAAGCGTTCGCCAGGCCGACGCCGACCAACGTATGGGTAACGGGATCCACGGCGGGATTATAACATTCGAAACACCGGCCGACAATCCCCGGTGGGAATCCGGCGGTCACACGAAAAGATTTTGGGGAAGATTGATTCCAACGAAGGGATCACGCAGGCCATTCCCCTCGACCTGGAATGGAAACCAGGTGAGGGTGGCGCGCCGGACCGAGAAGGGATTTTCTTCCGGATCATCCATTCCCCGCTTTCCCTGCAGGCCTGCCCAGGTGAACCGTGCGAGCAGAGCGGCATCCTCTTGATCGTAACAGCCCCCCTGGGAGGGAACGAACGACTCCGCCGAAACGGTATAGGCCGGCTGCGCTTTCGAGAGCCGTCTTGCCAAATCGCCGAGCAGCTTCAGACGGCGATAGCGAAACGCCGGGAGGAAAAAGCGGAACGAAGGATTCCGATCGACCTCCGCGTGAAGGACCCACATCGGGAGATGCCGCGTCGGCGTCTCTCCGCCCGGAAGAAGGGCGGCCACTTCATAGGGGATCTCGGAGAGGTCGCTTCCCCGGATCTGCCATCCCCGCGCGCACGACGTGCAAAAGAAGAGGATGTCTTCCGGGGTGAACGGAAGGTCCCATCCGCAATTCGGGCAGGCGAGCGGCCGGAAGCCGATCGTCGTGGCGTCCGCCGCCGCGGAGCGATCCAACATCTCCTGAAGGGAGACCGGGGCGTCGCGCTGGATCACCCGCTCGGAGACGGCGTCCAGGAAGATCAGCCGCTCCTCTCCACTTCTTTGGACCCGAATCACCCAGAAGGGAAAATAGATCAGCGACAAGACCTGCCCCAGCACCTGGCGATAGAGGACCGGCTCCGCTCCTTTCATCCCCTGGCGCAACGCCTCCTCGGAAGAGAGGGTCGCGCCGACGATTCGCCCTTGCGCTTCCAGCGCTTCTTTCCGGAACAGTTCCAGCCGAAGAACGGCCGGACGGACGCCGAGCGAATAGGATCCCCATCCCTTTAAGTCGCAGGCGATAAAATTCTTTTCAACATAGCGATCCCGAAATGTGACCTCGTCCTCTTCAATGGGCTCCGGCCCGCTCCGAGGCGGCGCGACGGCAGGCCGCTTGCTCTGGGGCGGCGCGACCTTCGGCGGCTCTTCCGCCTCGGGCGATGGCTCGCGCTCTCCCCGATAGAGCCGCTTCCCGAATTCCCAAACGCCGCTCAGCACCTCCGAGGCCGCCTGGAGCGTCTCCCCCAGATCGGCCTGGGGAGGATCGGGCGGGAACCCCGAAAGATCGATCGGCTCCCCCTTCGGTTTCGGGGCCGCTCGCTCCCAGATGAAATCGTGACCGGTCAGGCGATAGTAAGGAATAAAGTAAAGCTGCGGCGCGATCACCCGGCATTCGCCCTCTGCCTCCTTTTGCGCGACGAGCGCTTTCGCCACGGCGCGATGGACGTCGAGCTTCGGAGAGATAAAGTAGCTGAGGAGCTGCTTCCGACCGGTGACGAGGAGACGGGAGCGGCAGTGGCCGCACTGAATCGCGTGGCTCCCCTCCGTGAAGTCGAGGGGCGCCCCGCAGGTGGGACATTCGGTGGAGACGGTGAGACGGCTGTTCATTTATTCGAGAGGCGTCTTGAAACGGTCATGATTTCGACGGATCGGAGATCGGCTCGCCGCAGTTGAAGCAGAACTTCGTTCCGGGGGGGAGCTTCGTTTGGCACTGTCTGCAGTGATGCTCGCTCTTCAAATCCAGGCCGCAGGAGGGACAAAACTTCGCGCTGGTGGTGATGTTCTTGTCGCATCGAGGGCACTTCTTGATGATCACCATCTGGTGGCCGCAGTGCGAGCAGAAGCGGCTGTCGAACGAGACCTCCCCGTGACATTCGGGACACTGGACCAGCCCCTTCGATATCAGCTCTTCCGGCGTTCCGATCTCCCGGCCGAGGGTCTTGAAGATCATCCCCGGAATCATCATCCCGACGCCGGCGCCCATCCCCGCGCCGACCCCCAATCCCATGCCCGATGCCCCCCCTCCGGAGGTCGCCGCGTCCCCCAATGCTTTGGCCGCCTTGTACTTCATGAATTTGTCGATGTCGCCGACCGCCGCCATCCCGGCCCGCTCGTCGATCATCTTTTGAACCTCTTCCGGCGGGGTGATCCGGTTGATGTAGAAATCGACCAGCTCGATTCCATACTTTCGGAAATCCTCCGTCAGACGGGTCTTCACCGCCACCCCCATCTCGTCATAATATTGGGGGAGGCGGATCAGGCTGTCGACCGTCTCGCCGAGGAAATCGTTGAGCCGCGAGACGATCACTTCGCGAAGATAGTCCTCAATCTTATCGGTGTCGAAAGAGCTTTGCGTCCCGACGAGGGTATTGATAAAGAGGAGCGGCTGCGTCGCCTGCATCGTGAAGGTTCCGAAAGCGCGCAGCCGAATGAGGCCGAGCTCGCTGTCTTTGAACGCCACCGGGTCCTTGGTTCCCCATCGCATCTGGGTGAAAATCTTCTGGCTGACGAAGTAGACCTCCGCCCGGAAGGGGCTCTTGAACCCCCACGGGAGCGAGAGCACTTTGGTCAGGATGGGGAGGTTCATCGTCGAGAGGGTATGGCGGCCGGGGCCGAGGACATCGAGCCCCTTCCCGTCCCGGAAGAAGATCGCCGCCTGATTTTCCCGGACGACCAATTGCGCGCCGAATTTAATCTCCGCCGATCCCTTCTCCGGGTAGCGGTGGACGATCTCCGATCCGGTCTGATCGAGCCATTCGATCACTTCCATAAACTGAGACATTCATCTTCTCCTAATGGATCGTAATCACATTGCAGCGCGTTGAAAAGACTCTCTCCAATTGGTCGAGGTCCTCATCGAGGTGATGGATCGTTTCTTTAATCGCGGAGGGATCGGCGGATTTCTCCTCCAGGGCGCCGACTTTCTCCTGGATGGCATGCACTTCATCAAACAGCCGGAGATCAAACGCGTAGAGCTGCTCCAGCTTTTCCTGATCGACCGGATAGGGGTCAAAGAGCCCCCGGTAGCCTTGACCGGCATATCTTAGGACATTGCTCAGCTTCTCCATCTTCGCCGTCAGGTAATCGAGCCCGGGAAGGAGGGCAAGGTCCTTCTTCTCCATCAGGCGGCGTTTCACCCCTTCGATGTCACGCTCGCATTCCCGCAGATCGGCGGCGAGACGGATGCGGACCATCCGATCGGTGTCCCGTAAAGCTTCCATGTCTTGGTAACCGGCCACGCCGGGAACCATTCTCGCAAGACGTTTGAGCTGTTGTGCCAGTCCCATCTTAATCTCTCTCGTTCTATGGTTGCGGTTTTCGTAGGATAGGGGCGGCCCGGGGCAAAGGAAAGCGGCGGCGGAAAAACCCGCTTCATCCCGTTCGAGCGCACCAATGAAAGGGTAGCAGATGTTGCCGGTCTGTCAAGGCAACCGAGGGAAAAGGCGCCGGAGTGACGTGAATCACGAGCGGATTCTCGAAAGGTCACCCTTTCTCCCGAAGGACGGTCCGCGTCTCGCGTCCGATTGCGAAACCTTCTTCCACCTTTCCCTCCACCTGAATCTTCTCTCCCTTCTTGGGGAGCGGTTTCGAGGTGACCACCTGGATTTCTCCGGTGCTGTCCTTCACGACGAAATATTTATAGAAGACCAGCGAGAAAGCATCTTTCACCTCCCCCGAGACCTGAACGGTTTTGCCGACCCAGTCGAGCGGA
>SCUR01000027.1 GCA_004297235.1 Candidatus Manganitrophaceae bacterium
ACGGCGAACGCCATGCCGAGGAAGCAGCCCCAGTAGCCCCACCGTTTCTTCTCCGGCTCGGTCGCCGCGTACCCTTGGAAGAAGCCGAAGAGAGCAAGGGAGACAAAGAAGGTAAGGGTCATATCGGTGATGGCGGAGTGGGCCAAGCCGATCATTTCGAGCGAGGTCGCCAGGATCAGGGCGGAGACGAAGCCGGCGCGGGGGCCGCGAAGGGAGCGGACGAAAGAATAGGTCATCCAGATCAGCGCCACCCCCATCAGGGCCGAGCTGAAGCGGGCGCCGAATTCATTCACCCCGAAGAGCCGGTAGGAGATCGCCATCATCCAGTAAAAAAGGATCGGCTTGTCGTAGCGGTTGACGTAGTTGTACTGGGGGGTGATCCAGTCGCCGGTTTCGAGCATCTCCCGCGTCGCTTCCGAGAAGACCGCCTCATCGACGTCGAAAAGATAGACCGACCCCAGCTTGAAGAAAAAAAGAAAAGAGGCGATCAGCAGCAGCCCGATAAGGGCGTTGCGGTCCGAAAGAGATCGGGAGCCGGTTGCCGGGGCCGCCATCAGCCGACCCCTCCCCGCAATTGCTTCCTGAGCGACTGGGTGATTTGCGCCTCTTTGAATTGAATCGCCTCTCTCCATTGGAGGAGAAGCGCGGCCGAGAAGAGGCCGAGGCCGGCCCCTCCGAACGTGTCGGAAGCGTAGTGAGAGCCGGTGTAGATTCTGGAGAAGGAGATCAAGACCGCCGCGGCATAGAAAAAGAGTTTGCCCCGCGGATAGTAGTGGGCCAAAACAAAAGCGACGGCGAAAGAGGAGGCGGCGTGTCCCGACGGAAAGGAGTCGTAGCCGGAGGCGAACGACGGCCCGACCGGAAAGGTGGCGACCTCGGCCAACCGGGGGCGGGGCCGTCCGATGAGATGCTTGACGAATTGGCCCAACAGGCCGGCGAACGCCGCGGCGTACATGCCGTATCGGCCGGCCTCTTGCGTTTTCTTTTGATGCGTGAGGAGGCCGACGGCCAGGACGAAAAGGCTGATGACGAAGAGCATCTCCCCCGCCCCGACGTAGCTGATCCCTTTCATCACCGAGTACCAGGTCGGATCTTTGAGCTGCTGGGCCGCGTTGCGGATCGGGCTGTCGAGAAAAAATGAGATCGCCAGGATCGGCCAAAAGATGTATTTCAAGAACTTTCCTTGTGACGGGTGATTCATGTGCCTCTATTAATAGCAAGCCGAAGAGAGGGATGCAACTCTTTTTTCGGGGCCTTAGGAGGCTGATGGAGATTCAAAATGCGGTCGTGTCCTCATTTAAATATAGAGATTGTTCAAAGAACGAAGGAGATTCGAATGGGGCGTTGCCCCACACCCCACCGCGGGGCCGTCTTGCAACGGCCCCTTCGGATTCCCCGTGCAGCAAGGGGGAACCCCCCTTGCCACCCCCACGGTCACAACTCGCACAACGCGCGGAAGAACACCGCGGATTGTGCTTCAAACAATGGTGACCTGATTTGGTCGATGAAACGATTTAATTTGTAGTGGGCTGCTGTGTCCTCGCTCCACCCATCCCCCAGTGGGTCCCTTGCGCTGCGGGCACAGCAGCCCACAGAGTCCTCTATT
>SCUR01000266.1 GCA_004297235.1 Candidatus Manganitrophaceae bacterium
GACACCAGGGGGCTGCGCCCCCTTGTGTCCCTTGGGAAGCCGAAGGGGGTTGGGCAAGCAACCCCCGCGGTGGGGTTTGGGGCGAAGCCCCATTCACATTGCGCTTAAATTTATAATTCGGCGGCCAGGATACGCCCCCCGTTTCTAATTCGTCTTGAATCATCGGGGAACTTCATGATATGAATGGGGGTTCCAATCGACCGGGAGGAAGGGTGCGATGTTAATGTCGTCGTTGTTCATGATCGGGATCGCCTTTCTTTTTTTCATCAGTTATCATTTTGAAGACCAATATTCCTTTTTCAAGAAGATCCAGCGTTTTTCCATGGAGTTTCATCTTCTCCCCTCGGCCCGAGGAAAAAGGTATTGGGCCTTTTTCTACGGCTTGCTGGCGTTGATCTGGGGCCTGGGTGGACTGGTGTGGCATTTTTCCTCTTGATCGATCACCCCAACGAGAGAGATAGGAGTCCTGATGAGTCAAAAAGACGATCCGGTTGCAGCGGCCCTTGAGCGCTTTCTGGCCGTCGTGCCGCAAAGCGCTTCGGGGACGGAGAGGGTTCCCCTTTCCGCCGCACGAGGACGCGTACTGGCAGCCGATGTGACGGCGGCGGTCGACGACCCCCCCTATTCGCGGTCGATCATGGAGGGCTATGTTCTTGCTTCCTCCGACGGTGCGATCGCCTCGACGGAACAGCCGGTGACCCTCCACGTCGTCGGCGAAATCCCGGTGGGGAGCGGGGAGGCAAAGGGGCTCGGACCGGGCAAAGCGATGCGGGTAACGACCGGAAGCTATATTCCCAATGGCGACTTCGCCGTGGTCAAGCAGTGGGACGTGACTCGGGAGGGGGACCAGATCCGGCTCACCCGTCCGGTCGGCAAGGGAGAGAATATCGAGATCCAAGGAGGTGACCGGAAGAAGGGGAGTCTCCTTCTTGCGAAAGGACACCGGATCACGCCGGCCGACATCTTTCTTCTCGCCAGCCAGGGGATTCTGGAGGTGAGCGTGGCGAAGCGCCCCCGCGTCGCGATCTTTTCGTCCGGCAACGAGGTGATTCCGCCGACGGAGCCGTTTCGGATCGGCGCGATCTGGGACTGCAATTCGTACGGCCTCTCCGCGCTGGTCGATGAGGCCGGGGGAACGCCGCTCTTCAAAGGAATCATTAAAGATGATTTTGATTTCTTTGCAAAGCGCCTCAAGGAAGTTCTTGCAGAGGTCGAGATGGTGGTCATCTCGGGTGGAACGGCGATCGGGGGGCGAGATTTCACGGTCGACCTGGTCAACGCGGCGGGGGCTCCGGGCGCGGTGGTGAAAGGGGTCCCGATGCGCTCCGGGAAGCCGCTGGTGTTGGGGGCCGCCGGAACCAAGCCGATCGTCTGCGTGGCGGGTCATCCCCCGGAAGCGGCGCGCGGCTTCAACCTCTTCGGCCGCCCCGCCTTGGGACGCCTTCTGGGCGAGACCGTCGAAGCGCAGACACAAAAGTGATTCCGCCGATGCTCTGTAGGCCGAGGCGGGGTCTTGCCCCGGGCATGATCTCACCGACACGGGGGTGATCCAAACATCCCGTTCCGCTGGTTGAAAAAGAGGTTAAAATAGATTAATCTAAATCATTTCATTCACCGCAATACGGAGGAACAAAGAATGAAGATGTGGCGGGATTTGGTTGCGGAAGCGAAGCGGGAGGTGCCGCTCCTTCAGGTGAAAGATGTCCGGGAGAAGTTGGACAAAGGAGAAGCATTCACCCTCATCGACGTCCGGGAGCCGGATGAAGTCAAGGCGGGACGGCTCCCGAAGAGTCTGCCGATCCCCCGCGGGATCTTAGAGATGGAGATGGAACGCCACTTCAAAGATGCAACCCAACCGTTCATCCTCTACTGCGCGGCGGGTGGGAGAAGCGCCGTCGCGGCGCAGGTTTTAAAAAAGATGGGATATGAGAACGTCTCCTCGATGGAGGGGGGCTTCGAGGCGTGGAAACGGCTCGGCCTTCCGGTGGAGAAATAGACCATCGAACGGTATGTCGAGAAAAAGTGGAAGATCAATGCTGAGAAGGTCGCTTTCGCCAAGGCTTTTTCCGGCCGGCTGATTGACTGGGCTTCGGCCGACGGGAAGCGGATTGAAAAGGTGGTCGCGGCGGGGCCCTTGAACAGTGTCGTCATCTTTTCCGATGGAACATTTGTCGTGACCCCTTCTCCTGATCTGGAGCCGGCCGACCTGATTGCGGCCCTTCTCGCCGCGCGCCCTTTTCTGGAATCCCGTCACGGTCAGGCCTATCAATCCCTGGACGACTACATCGCTTTGGATAAGGAAACGCAGCGCTTGGCGCGCCTGGAGAACATCCTGGGGGCGATTCGAAACAATCTTCCACAGATTCCGGAGTTGAAGGACGAGCTGCGCCGGTTTCTGGAGAATCAAAAGGATTAATCGGTCATGTCAAAGTACAAGCATCATCTTTTCATCTGCACCAATCGCCGCCCGGTGGACGATCCGAAGGGATGTTGCGCCACGAAGGGGGCCGACGATCTTCGGGCCTTTTTTAAGGAAGAGGTCGCGAAGCGGGGATTAAAGAAAACGGTCCGCGCCAATCAAGCCGGCTGCCTCGACACCTGCGAGTTCGGTCCGTCGGTCGTCGTCTATCCCGAAGGGATCTGGTACACCGTGAAGACGCGCGAAGATGCCTTGGAGATCATCGAGAAGCATCTCGAAAAGGGGGAGATCGTCGAGCGGCTCCTCATGCCGCGGTCGTGGGCCAGGGGATAAGGCCAATGCGGATTGCGGAATGCGGACAGGTGGCCGCCCCTTTTCCTAGGCCAATGCGGAGTGGAACCGAATCTTTGGTCGATTGCACCGACTCGATGACCGGTGGACTCCTTCAAATGGTCCCTCCCGGGAAGCCGGCTGTCTCTTTCCACACCCTCGGCTGCCGGCTCAACCAATCCGAGAGCGCCTCACTCGGCGCGGCCTTTTATTCGGTCGGTTATCGTGTCGTCGATGAAACGGCTTCCGCCGATCTCGCCGTCATCAATACCTGCTCGGTCACCGAGCAGGCCGAGGCAAAGTGCCGCAACCTAATTCGAAAGATCCTCAAGCAAAATCCGGAGACCTTCATCGCCGTGACCGGCTGTTATGCTCAGGTCGGCGTTGATGCCCTCCGGAAGATGCCGGGGATCGACCTGATCGCCGGAACCGAATTCAAGATGGATCTGCCGAAGCTGGTCGAGGAGGTGTTTGAGGGGCGGCCGCCGGCCAAGCGGACGGCGCCGATGGTCTTTCACACCCCCAAGATCAGCCGGAGCGATTTTACAATCGAAAGTTACGCCGCCTTCGATCAGGCGACCCGGCCGAACGTCAAGATCCAGGACGGCTGCGACTTCTTCTGCTCCTTCTGCATCATCCCGACAACGCGGGGGCGGGAGCGGAGCCGAAAGCTCGACGATATTCTGCTCGAAACCTCGATCTGGGTGGCGCGCGGGCATCGGGAGATCGTCCTCACCGGGGTGAATCTTGGGAATTATCGATCGGAGGGAGAAGATCTTGCCGACCTGATCGATGCGCTCGAGACGATCGACGGACTCGATCGAATTCGGATCTCCTCGATCGAGCCGACCACCGTCTCCGACCGGATCCTCGATCGGATGGCGCGGGGCGGCAAGCTCTGTCCCTACCTTCACCTTCCCCTTCAGAGCGGAAGCGACGCGGTTCTCTCGGCCATGGGACGGCGGTATACTCGGAAGGAGTATCTGGAGTTTGTTCGGGCGGCGATGGCCCAGGTCCCGAACCTCGGGCTCGGGACCGACGTGATGGTCGGGTTTCCGGGCGAGGGAGAGGCGGAATTCGTCGAGACCCTCTCACTGGTCGAGGCCCTTCCCTTCTCCTATCTTCATGTCTTTCCCTTTTCGAGAAGAAAGGGGACGCGGGTGACGAAGATGGATCTCCCGCCGGTTCCGTCGAGGGCGATCAAGGCGCGTTCTCGCATTCTGTGCGATCTTTCCCGGCGGCGGCGGAAGGAATTCTACTCCCGCGCGATCGGAGAGACGGTTGATGTCCTCTTTGAGACGCGGAATGAAGAGGGGCTGTTTTGCGGGCTGACCTCGAATTACATCCGGGTCGGCGTCGAGAGTGATGGCGATCTTTCCGGTCGGGTCGGATCGGTCCGGATTGAAGGGGTGATCGACGGGCTGGCGCAAGGACGGTTGATCGGAGAAGTCCGATGAAGGTTTATCTCGAAACCTACGGCTGCCAGATGAACGAATACGACTCGGAGCTGATCCGGTCGATTCTCGCCCCGCACGGCCATGAGATAACGATGGCGGTCGAAGAGGCGGAGGTCGTTCTGATCAACACCTGCGCCATCCGAGAGAACGCCCATCGAAAAATTTATGGCCGGCTCGACATGCTTCGTCCGCTGAAGAAAGAGAAGGAGAGGTTTGTCGTCGGCGTCCTCGGCTGCATGGCGCAGAATCTAAAAGAAGAGCTCTTCGATCATCCCGTGGTCAACTTGATCGTCGGCCCCGACAGCTACCGGTCCCTCCCGAAGCTGATCGACGAGGTGATCGGGACCGACCGGCAAGAGATTGAAGCGTACCTCTCCGAGTACGAGACCTACAGCGACATCGCCCCGACCCGAGTTGAGGGGGTGAATGCCTGGGTGGCGATCATGCGGGGCTGCGACAACTTCTGCACCTTCTGCGTCGTTCCCTACACGCGGGGACGGGAGCGGAGCCGGTCGATCGAAAATATTCTCAGCGAGGTCCGGTCGCTGGCGGAGAAAGGCTATCGCCAAGTGACCCTTCTCGGCCAGAACGTCAACTCCTACCGGGATGAGGGGGCCGGGTTCGCCGATCTCATACTCAAGGCGGCCGACGTGCCGGGGATCGAGCGGGTCCGGTTCACCTCGCCCCATCCGAAAGACTTTCCGAGGCCGCTGCTGGAGGCGATCGCCTCGCATCCGAACATCTGCAAGCACATTCACCTCCCGGTGCAGGCCGGAAGCGACCGCATCCTCGACCTGATGGCCCGAACCTATACCCGGAAGGAGTATCTCCGGCTGGTGGAGGAGATCCGGCGGCTGATTCCGGGGATCGCGCTGACGACCGATCTCATCGTCGGCTTTCCCACCGAGACGGAAGACGATTTTCAGGAGACGGCCGGCCTATATAAAGATTGCCGATTCGACAGCGCCTACATCTTCAAATATTCCGAGCGAAAGGGGACGATCGCGTCGCGAAAATATCCGGACGATGTTCCGCCCGAGGTGAAGACCGACCGGATCGTCCGGTTGATCGATCTGCAGCGGGCGATCTCGCTGGAGAAAAATCGGGCGAAGATCGGCCGGGCGTTGGAGGTGATGATCGACGGGGAGGCCGAGAGGCGCCCCGGCCACCAGATGGGGAAGACGGAAGGGAACACGACCGTGGTCTTCCCGAGAACCGCATTCGGACCGGGGGCGACCGTCTCCGTGCAGATTGATGATGTTTCCTCGAATACCCTCTATGGACGGCCCGTTGAGCGATAAGGCCGACTCCCTCGACCGGATCGTTTGCAAGGGGGGAACGATCCGGCGCGACGGCACCACCCTCTCTTTTTCCGCCGTCCTTCCCGATCCCATCCGAATGGTCTTGGTGATCGTCCACGGCCTGAGCGAGCACCGGGGACGATACCGGCGTCTTCAGCTCGATTTGGGAAAAGAAGGGTTTGCTTCTTACGCATACGATCAGCGGGGATTCGGAGAGTCGGACGGCTCGCGGACCCATATGGAGCGATACACCGATATGCTCCTCGATCTCAAGCGGGTCGTCGAGTTTGTCCGGGAGGCGCATCCCGGTCGAAAGGTGGTAATCCTCGGCCACAGCTTCGGCGGCGCGGTCTCGGCCACCTTCTGCATCGATTATCCGAACGCGGCCGACGGGTTGGTCCTCTCCGCTCCCGCGTATGATGTTCCGGCGCTTCCCTTTCGTCTCCGGTTTATCGGGGTTCTGTTGAACCAGCTTCTCCCGTCGCGTCCGGTCCGTTACCCGAGTGTGCCGGAATGGCTGAGCCACGATCCGGAAATCGGGTTGGCGTTTAAAAACGATCCGCTGGTGCAACGGGCCGGGACCCCCCGTTTCTATGTCGAGTTCGGAAAGATGAACGAGTATCTCCATCAACACGCCCCGAAGATCACCCTTCCGACCCTCCTCTTGCAGGGGAGCCAGGATCGGATCGTCTTCCCGTCGGGGGCGCGGGCCCTGTTCGAGCGGATCGGCGCCGCGAAAAAAAAGATTCTCTGGTACGACGGTTTTTATCATGAAGTCTTCAACGAGATCGGCCGGGAACAGGTGATCGCCGATGTCGTCGATTGGTTGAAGGAAACAGTGCAATGAAGAAAGTTCTCCTGATGTGGTCTCTCTATCTCCTGATGGCCGGCGGCCCCGCCGGGGCGGCGGCCCTGCCGTCCGGCTTCGGCAAGGCGACCTGGGGGATGACGCAACCGGAATTCATGTCGGTGTACAAGGTGCAACTCATTCCCCCCAAGCAGATGAACGACATCGGACCCTGGGCGGTGCAGGGTCCCGCCCCCGGCGAGTTGACGATCTCGGGGGCGGTTCTGGGAGAGCCCGAGATTCGGTCGATCAGTCTTGGATTTCATCCGACGTTGGGGTTGACGATCATCCATGTCCGCTTCCGAGACACCAACAAGCCGGGGGAGATGGAAAGGCTTCTTCCGAAATGGGCCGGCGCTTACGGAAAGCCGAAGGAGCAGCTCCCCGGACCCAAGGTGATCTGGGAAGATCAGCAGACCCACATTGAATTGACCTATCACACCGTCTCTCCCCGACATCCGACCCCCTCCGATCATCTCGCCTTGGTCCTCTGGAGCGTTCCGCTGATGGAGAAGATCGAGACCATCGGGGAGGAACCGCATATCCCCGACGTCGAAAAATTGGTCCCCATGCAGGAACCTCACCTCGAAAAATAATCATCAATATCGGAACGCCCGGATCTTCCCTTCGGGCGCGCGACGTCCCTCTTTCGGCGTACATCCCTTTTGTCCCTTCGGAGTAAGGCGGCTTACGGATAGCGTGGAAGCGCGCTGAATTGGTAACCTTAATTACAGCGGCCATGTTGTTTACATTACCTGTGTGAGAAAGGTGCCTATGAAGGGAGCGCTGTTTTTCCTCTTGACGGTCCTGCCTTTGGGAGTGGCGGCCTGCGGCGGAGGGGGAGCGGATCCGGCGTCGGACGGTCCGGGCGATGGGACGCAAGGGTCGTCGATCCAAATTACCCCGGGGCGTGCCGTTCTTTCCACCGGGAACCGGCAGACCTTCAAGGCCGAAGGGGCGGGGGGAGATCCGGCGGTCCGATGGGATCTTCAAGAGGGAGAGGCCGGCGGGTCGATCGCTCCCGACGGGAACTATACCGCCCCCGCGGCCCCCGGCGTCTATCATATAGTCGCCGTAAATCTGGCAGACCCGTCGGACCACGCAACCGCCGAGGTCGAGGTGGTCAAGTCGCCGGTTGTTTCCGTCGCCGTTGAACCGGCGGTGCTCACTCTTCCACCGGAAGGAAGCCGTCTTTTCACGGCTACGGTCTCATCCAGCGACCAGACCGCCGTCACCTGGTCGGTCGTCGAAGGGGAGATCGGCGGATCGGTCGATCCGCAAGGACATTACACCGCCCCCGCGACCCCCGGCACCTATCATGTCGTCGCGACGAGCGCCGCCGATCCGACCAAACAGGCCGAAGCGACGGTCCGGGTCCTCCCCCTTGAAAAAACGGCCCCTCGATTCGCTTACACCGTCAACTCCTTCTCGAACGATGTCTCGATCTTCTCAATCGATCCCGCTACCGGCGCTCCGGCGCAGATCGGCGCCATCGCCGCCGGGCGGGAGCCTTATACGGTCACGGTCGACCCGATGGGGCGATTTGTTTATGTGGGCAATTTTGGCTCGAACGATATTTCGATGTATGCCATCGACGGAACGACCGGTCTCTTGAATCCGCTCGGAACCGTTCAAACGGGGGCGGGGCCTTATTCAATCCGGGTCGACCCGTCCGGCCGTTTTGTTTACATGGCCAATGAAAATTCTTCCACCGACGTCTGGATCTATCAGCTCCACCCGGAGGGCGGCGCGCTGACGCCGATCGGAAGTGTCGAGGCCGGCATCAGCCCGATCTCCCTGGCCGTCGATCCGCTGGGAGGGTTCGTCTACGTCGCGAACAACAGCTCCGACGATCTTTCTATCTTTTCGGTCGACGCCGCGACAGGAAATTTATCGCCGATCGGAGCGCAGGCTGCCGGAAGAGCGCCCAATGCCGTGGCCGTCCACCCGTCGGGCCGGTTTGTCTACGCCGCCAACTATGGGAGCGGCGATGTCTGGTCGTATCGGGTTGATCCGTC
>SCUR01000267.1 GCA_004297235.1 Candidatus Manganitrophaceae bacterium
ATGTTCAGAGGAACCGCCTCTACCGACCCTATAAATTCCCCAATTGGACCTAAAAAACGAAGCCCTTCCCGGTAATGCGCAAGGGCTTCAAAGCTCTCCTGGTCCCACTTCAAGACAGTCCCACTAAAATAGGACCCAAGCAAGGTCGTTGCCAGAAGGACCACACCAAAATACCAGGTGAAGAGCCGGGGCGCCTTATAGGCCCCGGTGACAAAGACCCTCAGCATGTGCAGAAGAAGGACGAAGACCACCGCCTGCGCCGTCCAGTAGTGAAAGGCACGAAGGAATGTGCCTCCCGGAACCTCTTTTACGACATACTTGATGCTCTCATAGGCACTTTCCGGCGCGGGATTGTAGAACTGACCTAAAATCAGACCACTCACAAACAGGAGAAGAAAGCCGACGAAGGTGATTCCCCCAAGCGTGTAGGGGAGCATCCTGGCATGCGGCGGAACCGGATAGGAAAGACGACTGATTTTAAACCATCGCTCCAGAAAACCAACTCGCGATGGTACAGCACTCTCACTTCGCTCAAGCTCTCCTCGATTTAAGATTTTCTTTTGCCTTAGATAGCCCATCTCACTGTTCCTTTCCTCGCCTATGCGGCGGTCTGCGAAGGAAGGAACAGACCGCCGCATACCCTCCGAAAGATTGTTAAGATTTCCTCATGCTGCCTTGCCTTGAGCTCGGGCCATTTGGTTGCAAGAAGCCGCGCAACGGCGGCAGGCTTCGGCGCAAGCCTTCATCTGGATATCTTCGCCGAACTGCTCGCAGCTCTCTGCGCAGCGCTCACACACCTCTGCGCAGACCGCGCAGGCCTGCCCGTGCAGGTCGGAATTCCGGAGCATAAAGCTTGCCGACGTCTGGCAGATTTCAGCACAATCAAGCAGCAGGAGAATATGCTCCGCCGCCGCATGTTTTCCGCCCATTTTCAGACAGTAAGTGACCGTCTGCAAACAGACCCGGTAGCAATCCAGGCAGTCCTGAATACACTGTTCCATCTCTTTACTCATTCGATGAGTCGCTGTGTGTGTCATGGCTTTCTCCTTATGTTGAGTGTGGGCTCTTCTATCACTTCCCTGAATGGTCCATGTCTTCATGGTCCATCTTCTGCTCTCCCCCCTCATTTTTTATTCCGCCATGGTTCATATTCTTCATCATTTTTTCTGTCATTTCTTTACGCTCCAAAGAGGAGAGCGTCAAGAATCGCATCTGCTCTTTCGTCGGCATCATCATCATCGCCATATGCTCCATTTGGTTCGTCTGAAGAAGCGGCTGCTGTTGATCAAACGGAATCGGCGGCAAAGGGTGAGAGGGCATCGTTTCCAGGTTGCCACTCGGATCGCTGATTAAAGCGAGCTGCCGATAGGCTTCATCCCGTTTGTCCCCAACTTTAGGATGCGTCAATAGGTCCATGTAGATGTCATGGAAGGTATGAAGGTTATCAAATGTGGTTGCAATCTCGGGATACCGTTTAGCAAAGGTCGGCGAGACCTCGTGCGCCATCGGCATATGTTTCGGAAGACGGGAGGGATCTCTGAACATCTGTTTAAATTCCTCTACCGCGAGATCAACCTTTTGTCTGCGGACACCGGGATCAGGCTCGATCAGCGCCTCATTGGCGGCCAATTGTAACCAGTGGTAGGCCCAAATCGCCCCATTGAATTTGGGGTATTTCTCTCTCCAGTAACCGGAGAAGGGCTGCCCTTCCATAAGCTCCATTGATTTTAGTTTCGGCGGGAAGGTCCGCTCGGGCTCCGTCCGATAATAGTTGAAGGCCTCCTTGATGGTCTGATCTTTATCCTTGACCCGGTCATCAGAAAGAATGTCGTAGACCTGCCGGTGAAGGTAGTGCGTCCAATCAAAGGCCTTGTTCACCTTCCAGGCGAGCTTCGAGCTCTCGGGCGCCACGGTCTCTTCCGAGGGTGCGAAACGGGGACGACGCGCTTGTCCCAGGAACATTTTGGTGACCATTTCGAAGAGGTCCTCTTCGATTAATTTGACTGCTTCCTCTTCGTTTTTCGCGGAAACCAGCCGCTCTGCAAGCTGGGCGTGTCCGATATCGATAATATTCAACATCGCGTTGAATTCCGGGTAGACCCGCCGTGTGGCAAAGTTGTACTTCCCGTACAGATAAAAGATGCTCTCCCGCTTCTCAAATTCCGGTTTCTTCTCGAACCGCGCGAAGCCGATTGAAGTAAAAGAGAAGCTGATTGCGATAATCAGCGTGATCACGACAAAACGTTTTAAGTAATTCATGATGAATTCCCCTATTCAAAAAATGTGTCCTCTCCTACCTCGGGAAGAGGCCCCGGAAAGAGAAGACATAAGATAATCCGACTGTGAACCCGAAATCGGGACCCTCCCGTAAACCAGTAATGAGCCCCGCATCCAAGACCCAGAAGGGGGTTAATTGATAACGGGCGCCCAAATCGGCAATCACCTCGGTCGGCCCACCGGCAATCGGTCTGACGGCATAGACATCCGCCAGCAGTGCCAAGAATTCGATCGGAAAGGTCCGCTCGTAAGCGATCCCATAGAAATAACGATTGACGAGTTCCCCGCCCCGTCCAGTCACCTCCGTGGGACCCGCTGTGTAAGAACCATTTAAATGAACCCGGTTCATTCCGATCGATTTGCTGACGATGGCCTTTAAGGCCGCGTGGACATTCTCGCTTCCCAAAGCGCCGGTCGGAAAGGTCAGCTCCGGACGAAACGCAATGGCCGGAATCGTAAAGCTCTCCTGATTTAGGTTATAGAAGAGGTGAAGCTGCGTGTCCCGGAAGCTGTTGGTTGTTCCACCATCACGGAGAGTCGTGTTCTCCCCACTGATCCCGAACTGCCAGTCCTTTGCAAACCCCCACTTTAATTCCGGCTCGAACGAAAGCGCCTTACCACCTTCTTCCCGGCTGTACCGGGGGATGCCAAATTGAACCTCTAAAGCACGAAACTCGATTGGATAGGCATCCTCAATTGCGATTGGCCGGCCGGGGTCGAGGTTGCGATAGTCGGCCTGGCCGAACGCAGATGTGCTGATGCCCACAACAGCAACAAAGATGAATAAGAGATGGAACATCATCCCTCCCTCATCGGTTTTTTAGAATCGGATTTAGAAATGAGAGATGAGGGTGACCAATCCACGCGACCTGAAAAAAGCGGCGACGCGGACATGCCACAAATCTCATCACAAATTTTAAGAGAGGGGTTTTAAATTCGGTAGATGGAGTAGAGTTGATAAAATTCGGTCATTATTTTAGGGAGGGTACTTCTTTCAATAACAAGCTTGAAAAACCCGGAGTTCTGATTTGAGCTGACGGTCGGATCGGTTAAGGTAGGGACTTGAGTAGGACTTGAGGCAAGAAGAGCCTGATCGGTCTTCAGGTTGTTTTGACTATAGGAGATGGCCCCCGAACAGGAATGCTCGGTCCCTTTGGAAGCATGGTGCGTGTCGTCCATCCCATGGTGACCGTGTGCAGCGTGCGCGGCCTCTGCGGGTTGGGCGACGGCGGAGGAGCTGTTCCAGGGACAGATTCCCCAGATGAAAAACCAAACAATCAGCAGAACAGGTATTGTATATTTCTGAGAGGGGAGCGTCATTTTCTACCTCGATAAAGTTAAGTTTAGGTCTTTACATCATCCTCTGTCAAGAAGTCATTTATTCTCTCCGCCATTCCAATACTGTGCAGCCCATTACGGTTTCCAAAGCGAGAACCTGGTTTTTATTTTTGAGCAATCACAAGGCAGTCCGTTCCGGCCGGAAAGGGTTTTTCGTTCTTTTGAAGTTTATCCAGGTAAATTAAAAAAAGAAGAAAGGGATAAAAGAGCAATCTTCGTTTCTCCTTCCCTTCTAATATGGAAGACAGCTCCCAAGCCAGTTGAGCGTACAGACCGCTCGGATTATAAAGTTTTAGAATTT
>SCUR01000268.1 GCA_004297235.1 Candidatus Manganitrophaceae bacterium
GCTTCCGAGCCGAACTTGGTCAGCCTTCCCGTCTCCGGGACCGCGGAGGGGGAGAACACCGATCCGAGAAAGCGGCTCAAGGCGGGCCGGTTCGGGAGGTTGATGAATCCGCCGATGATCGAGAGGAGGGCGAGCACGATCATCGGAATCCGAATCGCCGGACCGGGCCGATCGTCTACGTCGCTCCGTCTCTTTCGAAAGAAGACGAGGAAGATCAGCCGAAACGTATAGAGGGTCGTCAGGGTCACGCCAAGCACCCCCGCCGTCCAGAGGAGCGCCCCTTTTCCGATCCAGGTCCCCCACAGAATTTCCCCTTTGCTGTAAAAACCGGCCGTGAGCAAGGGGAGTCCGGCCATCGAGGCGCCGCCGATCAGAAATCCCCAAAAGGCGAGCGGAAGCGCCCGCCGCAATCCCCCCATCCTCAGAATATTCTGCTCCCCATGAAGCGCATGGATCACCACCCCGGCCGAGAGAAAGAGGAGCGCTTTGAAGAAGGCGTGGGTCATGAGATGAAAGATCGCCGCCGACCAGGCGCCGGCGCCGAGGGCGAGGAACATGTAGCCGATCTGGCTGATGGTCGAGTAGGCCAAAACCCGTTTGAGGTCGGTCTGCACGAGGGCGCTGAAGCCGGCGGCCAGCAGGGTCGCCGCGCCGATCACCGCGACGATCGTCTGCACCGGAGGCGCAAGGGTGAAAAGGGGATGAGTGCGGGCGATCAGATAGACCCCCGCCGTCACCATCGTCGCCGCGTGGATCAGCGCGCTCGTCGGCGTGGGCCCCGCCATCGCATCGGGGAGCCAGACATGAAGCGGCAGCTGCGCCGATTTGCCGATCGCCCCCGCCAAGACCAACGCCGCGGCGGCGGTGGCGACGGGGGTCCCGATCGGCCACTCGGCGGCGGCGCGGCGGATCACCTCGGCGATGTCGAGCGTTCCGAGGCGGTAGAAAAGGAGGAAGAGCGCGATCGCCAGCGCCGTATCGCCGACGCGGGTCACGATAAAAGCCTTCTGCGCCGCCCTTCCGTTCGCAGGATCGGCATACCGGAACCCGATTAAGAGATAGCTGCAGAGGCCGACCCCCTCCCAGCCGAGATAGAGAAGAAGGAGGTTGTCGGCGAGGACCAGAACAACCATCGAGGCGACGAAGAGATTCATATAGGCGAAGAAGCGGCTGTATCCCTCTTCCTCGGCCATATACTCCGCGGCGTAGAGGTGGATCAGAAAGCCGACACCGGTGACGATGAGAATCATCGTCAGCGAAAGGGGATCGAGCGCGAGCCCGATCGGCACGCGAAAATCATTGATCGCAACCCACGACCAGAGCGTCTGATCGTACCGATTTCCCGGAGGAGGGGAGGAGATAAAGTCGGCGGCGATGCCGATTGAGACCAAGGCGGCAAGGGCGATCGCGCCGACGCCGAGGAGGGCGGTCGTCTTCCGAGACAGACGCGAACCAAAGATCGCCAGCAGCAAGGCGCTGACCAGCGGAATCGCCGGGATCAACCAGAGGATCACTCGCATATTGATGATCCTTTCTTCTTGCCCTTCCCCTTACACTTCACGTGTCCTTTACCCCTTCATTTCGCTCAAGGCGTCGGCGTCGAGCGTTTCGTATTGGCGGTGCATCCGGAGAACCAGCGCCAGGCCGACCGCCACTTCGGAGGCGGCCACCGCCAGGATGAAGAAGAACATCACCTGCCCGTCGGCCTGTCCCCAGCGCGCGCCGGCGACGATGAAGGCGAGCCCGGCGGCGTTCAGCATCACCTCGATCGACATCAAGATGAAGAGGATGTTACGCCGGACCAACAGGCCGATCAGCCCGACGGTGAAGAGGAGCGCCGCCAGAAGGAGTCCGTGCTGCACGGGAATAGACATCATCATGCATCTCCAATTTCGGTCTGCGCCAACCGAGATGATACGCGCCGACGAGCGCACCCATCAGCAAGAACGAGGCGAGCTCGACCCCGATCAGATACGGCCCGAAGAGAACCTTCCCGACCGCCTTGGGGTCGATCTGCTCGACCCCCGGGGTCGGCAGGCCGGCGCGGCCCAAGAGATAAACGACCTCGCCGACCAAGATCGCCGCCAGGATCGACGGGCCGATCCAGACCGACGGGCGCAGCCAATGCCGCTCCCGCTCGGTCGCCTGCCGTCCTAAGTTGAGCATCATGACGACAAAGATAAACAAAACCATGATCGCGCCGGCATAGACGATCACCTCCAGGGCGGCCACGAACGGCGCGCCGAGGAAATAAAAGAGGAGTGCCACCGCTAAGAGAGAGACGATGAGGTAGAGAAGCGCATGAACCGCATTGGGACTCATCACCATCAAAAGGGTGGCCGCCACGGCCACGGCGCCGGCGATGTAGAATGAGGTCAGCATGGTCACTCTTCCAAATTGCGGATTGCGGAATGCGGATTGCGGGTTTAAATTCAAAACCGATTTGTTTTGTTTCTCTAATCCGCAATCAGCATTCCGCAATGTTTCTCATGGTAATAGGCTATGCAGATCGACCGGCGGCGATTCCCGCTCGGCCTCTCCCTTGTCTTTCCCGCCGATGGCGGCGCCGGCGACCTTCCAGTAGTTGTAGCCGTGGTATTTCCCCTCGCCGGCGATCAGGAGGTCTTCTTTCTCATAGACCATGTTTTGCCGATCGTATTCCCCCATTTCAAATTCGGGGATCAGCTGGATCGCGTAGGTCGGGCAGGCCTCCTCGCAGTAGCCGCAGAAGATGCAGCGGGAGAAGTTGATCCGGAAAAACTCCGGATAGCGCCGGCCGGTCTCGTCCTGCGTCGCCTGCAGCGCGATACAGTCGACCGGACAGGCGACCGCGCAGAGATAACAAGCGACGCAGCGCTCCCCGCCGTCCGGATCGCGCGAGAGGATGATCCGCCCTCTGTAACGCGGGGAAAGCACCGCCTTCTGCTCCGGATAAGGAATGGTGACCGGCCTTTTAAAAACGTGAAGGAAGACGTCCCACATGGTTCTTAAGATGCTCAGCATGATGACTCCTTCCTATTGCGGATTGCGGAATGCGGATTTCGGATTGGAAGAAGGGAAAAAGCATTGGTTTTTATGTTTTAAAATCCGCAATCCGAAATCCGCATTCCGCAATTGTTTCACCCTCCTCTCATCAGCACCACCGCGCCGGTCGCCAGCAGGTTCGCCAGCGCCAACGGCAGCAGCACCTTCCATCCGAACGACATCAGCTGATCGAGCCGGGGCCGGGGAAGGGAGGCCCGCAATAAAATAAAAAGAACGAGGAAAAAAGAGCTCTTCAGCAGAAACCAGACGATCGGCGGCAGGAACGGGCCGTGCCAGCCGCCGAGGTAAAGGGTGGTGATCATCGCGGAGAGGAGGATCATCCCGAGATACTCCCCGATGAAGAACATCCCGAACTTCATTCCGGAGTACTCGGTGTGAAAGCCGGCGGCCAATTCGGTCTCGGCCTCCGGCAAGTCGAACGGCAGCCGTCGCGTCTCGGCGACGCCGGCGATGAGAAAGAGAACGAATCCGAGAAACTGCGGAACGACGAACCACAATTCCTGCTGCGCCTCGACGATATCGGTGAGACGAAACGAACCGGCGAGCAGCACCGGCCCCATCACCGACAGCCCCAAGAACACCTCGTAGGTGATCATCTGCGCGGCGGCCCGCAGCCCGCCGAGCAGGGCGTATTTGCTGTTCGATGCCCAGCCGCCGAGCACGATGCTGTAGACGCTGAGCGAAGACATCGCGAGAAAAAAGAGAAGACCGATATTGAGATTGGCGAGAAGGAGTCCGGGCGCGAACGGCACGATGACGAACGACATCAACACCGCAATCAGAATAATGGCGGGAGCAATGACAAAGACCGACTTGTCGGCGAACGGCGGAACCCAATCTTCCTTCGTAAAGAGCTTGATGGCGTCGGCGAGCGCTTGCAGCGTGCCGAACGGGCCGACGCGGTTCGGCCCCAATCGATCTTGCCAGACCGCCAGGAGCCGGCGCTCCACCCAGGTGAGCCACCCGGCGAGGGTCAGCGTGATGAAGAGGAGCCCGACGATGAAGATCAGCGTCCGTAAAATCATGAGACCATCCTCAACATTCTTCCCCCGGCGGCGGGCCGAAGCCGGCTCCAGGCGGGAAGCGCGACGCCGACGAATGGGGGCATCCCGGCGGAGACGGACGCCAATCCCGCCGGCAGCGACGTGTCGATCCGGATCAGAAGGGTGTCGGTTCGCCCTTCCAATTCCACCTCCATTTCATCGTCCTCCCCGACGCGCAGGCGCTTTGCGTCGTCCGGAGAAAGCGCGAGGGTGGGCGCCGGCGCCAGCTCCATCATCGTCGGCGCATAGCGGCTCAGCTCCTCCGAGCCGAAGAGATGATAACGCGGGATGAGAAGCCACCGGTCGGCGCGCGGCATAAAGCGGGCCGGTACCTCGCCGAAGTAGGGAGGCGCTTTCCCCTCCGGCGGTTCGATCAGACGGAGACCGAGGTGCGCTCCGGGCCCCGATTCGCCGACCTTCGTTTGAAGCTTGATATTCGCCTGTTGGTTCGAGTTCCAGCCGGGGGCCCAGGGGAGGGGGGTGAGCGAGGCCGGTCGCAGTCCCCCATATCCCTCCATCGAAAAGGCGAAGGGGGAGTCGGGGTCTTCGGGCGGCTTCGGCTCATGAACGCTCTCATCGGCCCAGATCGCGGTTCGTCCGCTGAACCGGAACGATTCGCGCGGAAGCTTCTGGCCGGCGATTCGGAACGCCGCTGACGGGGCGGCGTTCCCCGCGGGGGCCAAGGCCGGGATCGCCCGCGCCATCGCTGCGATGACGTCGTCCAGCCCCCGCCATCCTTCCATCTCTTTCCGTCCCGCCTCGGCCATCCCGTCGCGCAGCCACCGCCAGCTCTCTTGAATCTCCCCTTTCGGGATGAAGACCTTGAAGAGCCGCTGCGCGCGCCCCTCGCCGCTGACCAGGGTGCCGGTCGCCTCGGCGTAGCTGCCGACCGGGAGGACCAGTTCCGACCGGGTGGAGGTCGGGTGATGGAGCAGATCGAGGGTGACAAGATGCGGGACGGCATCCAGAAACGCGTTCACCGTCGCGTCATCCGCGCGGCGGGTCAGGTCGTTTTCCAAAAGAAGAACCGTCTCCACCTCGTGGTGGCCGACCGCCTGAAAGGCCTCGCCGAGGGGACGTCCCCCCATCAACCCCAAACCGACCGCATTGCTCTCCGGGATGGCGAAGGCGAGCCCCGTTTTTTTCCCCTCTCTGCAGAGGGCCCAGGCGATGTTCGCCGCGGCGTGGAGGACCGCTTCGTTGTGCAAGCTCATTCCGCTGACGACCAGGGGCCGTTCGGCCCCGCTCAGAGCGCGGGCGATCCGCTCCGCCAGGGCGCCGAGCGGAGGGGAAAGATCGCGGACCGCGGAGGCATTCGGATCGATCGCATGCGCCACCGCATGGCCGAGCCGGGCCAGCTCGTCGGGGGCGGCCCGATAGGTCTCTGTCGCGACCTCGTCGAGCCGGGTGGCGGCGGGCGCGGCAATGAAGAAGGGGCTTGAAGGTTGACCGTGGGTTGCGTCCCGCACGGCAATCTCGTTCCAGAGGGGGATCTTCAATTTTGCGGCCGCGGCCCGCGCCGACTGGCGCGCCGATTGGCGGAGGCTGAGCGCCATTCGCGGGGTCACATTCGTCACATCTTCCCCTAAAATGAAAACGGCATCGGCGCGTTCGATCTCGGCGAGCGAAGGGGTGCGCGCCGGACCGTTCCGGAGGATGTCGAGGATGACTGAGAGAAGGCGATATTGCATGTCGGCCATCCCGGCGAAAAACCGGTCCGGTCCGACCGCGGTCCGCAGCGCGAAGTTCGCCTCCAGCGAGGCGCGCGGCGATCCGATCCCGATCACCCGGCCGTTCCGGAGCAGCTCCCCGAGGTGCCGAACCGCCTCTTTCTTTGAGATCGGAAGCGTCTTCCCCTCGCGTCGCAGAAGCGGCTCTCGAATCCGCGCCGGGCTGTTGGCATGTTCATAGCCGTAGCGCCCCCGGTCGCAGAGGAAATAGCCGTTGACCTCCGGGTTGTAGCGGTTGATGTTCCGCCGCAGCGTTCCATAACGCTCGCCGGGGGAGATATTGCAGCCGAGGCCGCAATGAACGCAGACCGACGGGGCGGTCTCCAGATCCCATTTGCGAACGTAGTGGCGTCCGTACGTCGCATCCTTGAAGACGCCGGTCGGGCAGACCTCGTCGAGATTGCCGGAGAATTCATTGTCCAAGACGCCGTCCTGCTCGCGGCCGAAGTAGACAGTGTTGCGCAGGTGAAAGGCGTGCAGGTCGCGCCCTCCGGCATAATCTTGGTAGAAGCGGACACAGCGATAACACTGGATGCAGCGGTTCATTTCGTGCTTCAGCAGCGGGCCGAGGTACTGGTTGCGGAAGGTCCGCTTCCGGAAGCGGTAGCGGCGGGCGAGATGGCCGCTCATCAAGGTCATGTCTTGAAGGTGACACTCTCCCCCTTCGTCGCAGACGGGGCAGTCGTGGGGATGATTGAGCATCAACCCTTCGATCACCGAGGCCCGGAACGCTTTCGCGTCGGGGTGGAGGATGGAGATTCGCGTCCCGTCGGCGGCGGGGGTCATGCAGGCCATGACGATCTTGCCGCGCGTGTCGTTCTCATCTTTGAAGGCTTTCACCGCGCATTGGCGGCAGGCGCCGACGGCCCCCAGCGCGGGATGCCAGCAAAAATATTCCAGGTCCAATCCGAGCGCCAGGACATTCTGCAAGACATTCTGGGCCGGGTCGGCCGGGTAAGGTGTGTTGTCGATATAGAGTGTCGCCATGATCGTCCTTGGCTAAGGATGAACGCCTCCCCCTTGTAAGGGAGGCGGGGTGGGGTAGAAGGCCGTCCTTTCTGTCGGCAGATTTTACCTCCCCTCGCCCCTCCTTACAAAGGAGGGGAATAAGGGCACCGCTTTTCGCGAATGTGCCGTTCGAAATCGCCGTGAAAATAGTTCAACCCGCTTGCAAGCGGCTCCATCGCGCCGGGGGCGAGGGCGCAGAAGGTGTTGCCGGGGGCCATGAACTTCGTCTGCTCCCGAAGAATCTCCAGATCCCCTTCTTCTCCCTCCCCTCGCTCCATCGCGCCCAGGATCTGCTCGACCCAGGAGAGGCCGCTCCAGCAGGGGGTGCACCAGCCGCACGACTCCTGGGCGAAGAACCGCTCCACGTTCCACAACAGGCCGACCGGGCAGGTCCGGTCGTCCAGGACGATCATCGTCCCGGTGCCGAGGCGGCTGCCGGCTTTCCGGATCTCGTCGAAATCCATCCGAACGTCGAGATGCGCCTCGGTGATGAATTCGGTGGAAGCCCCCCCCGGAATCGCGGCGCGAAATCGGAGGCCGTCGCGCATCCCGCCGGCATGTTCTTCCAAAATCTCGCGGGCGGTCGTCCCCATCGGCAGCTCCCAGAGGCCGGGCCGCTTCACCTTGCCGCTGGCGCCGTAGAGCTTGGTCCCGCTGTCGTTCGTGTGGCTTAAACCTTTGAACCAGTCGGGACCGTTCTTCAAAATGTGGGGGATATTGCAGAGGGTCTCGACATTGTTCACCACCGTCGGTTTTCCCCAGAGCCCGACCATCTGAGGGTAGGGAGGTTTGGAGCGCGGGTTGGCCCGCTTCCCTTCCAACGCGTTGAGGAGAGCGGTCTCCTCGCCGCAGATATACCGGCCGGCGCTCACGTGAACGATCATCTCCAGGCTGTAGCCGGAGCCGAGAATATCTTTGCCGAGGCAGTGATGCTCCGCCGCTTCGGCGATCGCCCGCGAGAGGGCCTCCTTCGCCTCCCGATAGGCCCAGCGGAGAAAAATATAGGCGACGTCGGCTTCGATCGCATAGGCGGCGATGATCATCCCCTCGATCAGCTGATGCGGGTCTTTCTCCAGAAGGAATCGGTCCTTGAACGCCCCCGGCTCCATCTCATCGGCGTTGGCGACCAGATATTTGGGATGGGGCGCGTCCGCTCCCCTTGGGACGAGGCTCCATTTCACTCCGGTCGGAAAGCCGGCCCCGCCGCGGCCGCGAAGCCCGGAGCGCCGGACCGTATCGAGGACCGCTTCCGGCGTCATCCGGAGCGCCTTTCGAAGCCCTTCGTAGCCGCCGGCCCGCTCGTAGGCGGCCCGTTCGAGCGCGGCGCCGTCGGACCGGATGTTCCGGGTGAGCGGTTTTTCCATCGTCGGCATCTCTATTGACACTCCTCCAAGATCGCGTCGATTCTCTCTTTCGTCAGGTCGGCGTGAAGGTCCTCGTCCATCATCATCACCGGCGCGCGGTCGCAGGCGCCGAGGCAGACGTTCGGCAAAAAGGTGAAGCGGTGATCGGCGGTGGTCTGGCCGAGACCGATTCCGAGCCGCTCCGTCAAGTGGGCCCGCATCCGCTCATACCCCATGATCCAGCAGCTGACGCTGTCGCAGAGGAGGATCACATGCCGGCCGACCGGGCGGCGAAAGATCCGATTGTAGAAGGTGGCGATCCCGTCGAGCTCGTCGGGGGCCATGTCGAGCAGCGCGGCGACGTCCCGAACCGCCTCGTCGGGAACCCACCCGCGGTGTCTCTGGACGATCTTCAACGCATCGATACAGACCGCCTGCTTCGTGGGATAAAGGGGAAACTCCGCTTCGATCTCTTTTTTCTCTTCCGGACTCAGCATTGGTTCTCTTCCCTTATACTCGGCATCCCCGCTCCGCGCTCCGCATTCGATTCATCGGTCCACGTCCGACAACACAAAGTCCACACTTCCGAAGATGGCGATCAGATCGGAGATCGTCCGCCCGCGGCAGAGGAGCGGGAGCATCTGCATGTGGGGGAAGGAGGGGGTCCGGATGCGGGTCCGGTACGACGTCGTGCTCCCGTCGCTGATCAGGTAGTAGCCGTTGTTTCCCTTGCTCGCCTCGATCGCCCCCAGCGCCTCTCCGGGGGGAATCACCGGCCCCCAGCTGACGTTGAGAAAGTGGGCGATGAGGGTTTCGATGTCGTGCATCGTCCGCGCTTTCGGCGGCGGGGTGGCGAGCGGATGAATCGCCTTGTATGGTCCGTCCGGCATCCTCCGGACACATTGGTCGATGATGCGAAGAGATTGCCGCATCTCCTCGATCCGGACGGCGGCGCGGTCGTACGCGTCTCCGTTCTTTCCGACAGGGATATCGAACTCAAACCGGTCGTAGCCGGAGTAGGGGTGCGCTTTTCGGAAGTCCCACGCCAGTCCGCAGGCGCGCAGGTTCGGACCGGTCATTCCCCACTCGATCGCCTCGTCGACGGTCGTTTGGCCGATTCCCTTCGTCCTGCCTTTGAAGATCCGATTTTTGAGGATCTCCCCCTCGTACTCGTCGAGACGGGACGGAAGATACTTCAGGAAATCCCGGAAGAGCGGCTCCCATCCGATCGGAAGATCCTGCGCGGTGCCTCCCATCCGGAACCAGTTCGGATGCATCCGCGCCCCGCAGACCGCCTCGGTGATCGCGTAGGCCCGCTCGCGGTCGTTGAAGGCGTAGAAGACCGGCGAGAGCTGGCCGACATCCTGCGCGAAGGTGCCGAGCCAGACGAGATGATTGGTGATCCGATAGAGCTCCGACATCATCACCCGGATGACCTGAGCGCGGGGCGGGATCTCGATCCCGGCGAGCCGTTCTACTCCCATCAGATAGGCGAGATTGTTGATCACCCCGGAGAGGTAGTCGACCCGGTCGGTGTAGGGGAGGTAGGTATGCCAGGTCTGCCGCTCGGCGATTTTCTCCTGCCCCCGGTGATGAAAGCCGATATCGGGAACCGCGTCGAGGATGATCTCGCCGTCGAGCTGAAGCACGACCCGAAGGACCCCGTGGGTGCCGGGGTGGTGCGGTCCCAAGTTCAGGAAGATGAAATCGGTCCCGTCGCTCTGCCGCTTCAGCCCCCACTCTTCGGGACGGAATTGAAGCTGCTCCTGCTCTTCGATCATCTTCGGATCGGGCATGTTGAGGCCGAGCTCGGTTCCATGGGAGGGATGATCCTTTCGCAGCGGGTGGCCCTCCCATGTCCGCGGCATCAGAATGCGGACCAGATGGGGATGGCCTTCGAATCGAACGCCGAACAGGTCCCACGCTTCCCGTTCGTACCAGTCGGCCGACCGCCAAAGGGGGGTGATCGTAGGGAGGAAGAGCTGTTTTTCTTTGAGCGGCACCTTGAAGCGAAGGTAGGCGTTCCGGTCGAACGAGTAGAGATGATAGACCACCGTGAAATCGCTGTCGGGCTGTCCCTCCCGATGCAGGCGGACCCGCTCGTCGATCGCGGTCAGATCGTAGAGCATCTTGTACGGCCGGTCGATCTCCTCTTTCATCTGTCGGAGCACCGTCTGAATCTTCTCCTTGGAGATCCAAAAGGTCGGGATGTGATCGACGGTCGGCTGGATGGCGAGCAGAGAGGGGCCGGCCGCCTGCCGGATCAGATCGGTGACGGAGAGATCAGTCGCCTGCATCCGGGCCTCCGAGCGCCAGGTCGTGCGATGCATAATCGGGAGAAGTGAGTCGGCCGATCTGTCGGCGTTTTGGACGCTTCAGCTCGCGCTGTGGGGGAAAAGTCGGCCGTTGGATTCCCTGCGGGCCGACGACCCAGCTCAACGGCCGCCGCTCGCTCCCGACCTGTTTCTGGAGCAGGAGGAGCCCTTCCATCAGGCTGTCGGGGCGGGGGGGGCAACCGGTGACGTAAACGTCGACCGGAAGAAATTTGTCGACCCCCTGGATGACGCTGTAGACGTCGAACATCCCGTCCGAGCAGGCGCACGATCCCATGGCGATCACCCAACGAGGCGCCATCATCTGCTGGTAGAGCAGCTTGATCATCGGCGACGCCTTGTAGAAAACCGTTCCGGAGATAATGATGAGGTCGGCTTCGCGGGGGGTGCCCCGAATCACTTCAGCGCCGAACCGGGCAATGTCGTATTTGCTCGTCAGGCTGGTCGCCATCTCCACATAACAGCAGGAGAGGCCGAAGTTGAACGGCCAGATCGAATTCTTCCGGCCCCACGCGACCAGATCTTCCAGCCGGGAGAGGGCGACATGGCCGCGGGCGGGCGCGTCCGGCGAATCGCCGTGAGAGTCGACGGTTTTCTTTCTCGCGCCGTGCTTGCCGAACCACCCGCGCATGGTCAAGTCCTTCCTAATGTGAGTACCACCGTGCCGATCCCCAGTCGAGGGCGCCGAGCCGGGCGAGATAAATCAGTGCGGCGAGCAAAACGCCGATGAAGAGGGCGATTTCCCCGTAGCCGGTCCAGCCGAGCTCGCGCGCCGCCACCGCCCAGGCGTATATGAAGGCCGCCTCCAGATCGAAGATCACGAAGAACATCGCGACCAGGTAAAACTTTGCGGAGAGCCGGATCTGCCCCGCGCCGGTGGGAAGGATTCCCGATTCATAGGGTATTCCGGTCGCGGGGTCTTGATGCCGTTCTCCGAGAAGCGCGGAGAGGATCAGCATCCCCGCCGTCAGGAGAACTACAATGGTGAAATAGATTCCGAGCGGCCAAAGGGTCATCGCGAACCGATCCTCCTCAGTGATGATCTCTCATTTTAGGAGGATGTTAGGTGAGGAGACAATTATCCGGGGAGATGATCTCCTTCGGGAGGATCGGCCGGAGCGTCAATCGAAGAGCGTCCTCCCGCCGGCGGCATGAACACCCCATCCGGGGGGTTGCCTCTTCCGGCCGAGCTGCTTCAAAATGGAAAAGATCCCCTCCGCTTCGAAGGGCGGATCGCGGCCGGTTTCATCATTCACCTTAAAGGAGGAACCTCTATGAAGATCCCGCGTCGGATTTTAGTGGGGACCGACTTCTCGGATTATTCCAAGGAAGCGCTCGATTACGCCGTTCTTCTGGCGAAACACTTCGGGTCCGAACTTTATCTGGTGCATGCCTTTGAGGATCCGATCTATATACCGGGGGTGACCAGCCTGGCGGGACCGGGTACGATCGAATGGGTCCACAGCTTTCGGGAGGGGGAGCGCAAACGGCTGGAGGCCCAGGCGGGGGAAATCCGTCCGTCGGGGGTTCAGGTTCATCCGATCCTGAAAGAAGGGGCGGCGTTTCGAGAGATTCCCAAGGCGGCCGAGGAGCTTCAAGCCGATCTGATTGTTTTGGGGACCCACGGCCGGACCGGCTTAGATCACCTGATGATGGGGAGCGTGGCCGAACGGGTGGCGCATCGCGCCGCGTGTCATGTTTTACTGGTGAAACCGAAGGCGTTCCAAAAGGGATAACGCCCGGAGGGGGCGGGGAGCGGCGCACCGGCGTCGATTCGAGCGACCGGGCGACCGCGCCGATCCGGCCGAGGGGAGGTGGACGCGTGAGCGTTTGGGCCGAGTGGACCGTCTGTGCGACGATGATTTTGATCTCCGGAAGTTTGCTCTCCCGCTACGCCGATATGGCCGCCGAGAAGACCGGAATGGGGCGGACCTGGATCGGGATCATCCTCCTTGCGACGATGACTTCCCTCCCGGAGATGGCGACCGGACTCAGCGCGGTGACCGCGGCCCGCGCCCCCGACCTTGCCGCGGGGGACGTCCTGGGGAGCTGCGTTTTCAATTTGATGCTGATCGGCTTGATCGACCTCTTTCATCGGCCGGGTCCGATCCTTTCCAGGGTCGATCAAGGCCATATCCTCTCCGCAGGATTCGGGGTTCTCCTGATCGGGATGGTCGCTTGGGGGCTTCTGATCCCTTTCGACCGATTCGCCGGCTGGCGCCTTTGGTTTGGGCCGACGTCCCTCCTCATTCTGCTCCTCTATGCCGTCGCGGTCGGAAGGGTTTTTCAGTTTGAGAAAGATCGAATGGCGCGCGACGCAAAGGGGGGGAAGGGACCCCTCCTGCAATATCAGGATATCCCGGCGGCGCATCTCTGCCGCGGAATCGCTTTGCATGGCGCCGTGATCGTTGCGGCGGGAATCTGGCTTCCCTTTATCGGCGGCCGAATCTCGACGATCACCGGGTGGGGGGACACCTTCGTTGGAAATCTGCTGGTGGCCGCCGCGACCTCTCTTCCCGAGATCGTCACCTCCTTTGCGGCGATGCGGCTGGGCGCGCCCGATCTTGCGATCGCGAACCTCTTCGGCAGCAATCTCTTCAACATGGCGATCCTCGCCCTGGATGATCTGGCGTTTGTAGAAGGGGCGCTCCTCTCTCATGTTTCCACGTTCCATCTTTTTTCGGCCGTGGCCGCGTTGATGATGACCGGGATCGCCATCACCGGCTTGATCTACCGGACGCAGAGAAAGAGGTGGGGCCCGGTGAGTTGGGACGGAGCGGCCTTGATTATACTCTATCTCCTCAATCTCCTTTTCGTCTTCTCCTCAGGGAACTCCTCTCCATAGCCGTTCTGCGTTCCCGGCCTCGCCGCGCACCCGAGGGTTCCGGTTTCAGATTGCTTTCCGGAGCCCAAATAATTATTCTTATCCTCACGTGATCGGCGCGGATCGGTTTCCCCGTCCGACGGGGTCTACGCAGTCGGATAGACCTCTGCGCAGGATGCGGCCGCCGGAAGCCGCTGGCTTCGTCGGTCTGCTCAGACCCTATTCACCGCCTTGGAACGGCCTTATAATGGACAGGAAAGATCGATTGGGTCTCGATGAAGGCGAGCAAGCGAAAGGATTGATGAAGCTTTCAGTTTCCAAGATGGCGATGAGCCTGGGGCTGGCGATCGTCTACTTTCTCTCCGGCAAGCTCGGCTTGTCGTTGGCCTTTCTCAACGCCAGCGCGACGGCGGTCTGGCCCCCGGCGGGGATTGCGCTCGCCGCCGTTTTGCTTCTCGGCCCTCGCATCTGGCCCGGCATCTTCATCGGCGCTTTTCTGGCGAATGTAACGACGTCGGGATCGATTGCGAGCTCATTCGGCATCGCCGCCGGCAATACGATCGAGGCCCTGGTCGGGGCCGGGTTGGTTGAGCGTTTTGCCGGCGGCCGCCGTGCGTTCGACCGGCCTCAAACGATTTTTACCTATGTCGTCGCCGCCGGCCTCTTCAGCACCGCCCTCAGCGCGACCTTCGGCGTGACCAGCCTTGCCTTGGGGGGCTTTGCCCGATCGGATCAATATGGCGCGGTGTGGCTTACCTGGTGGCTCGGCGACATGGTCAGCGATCTGATCGTGGCGCCGCTGATTCTGCTCTGGGCCGGAAGCGGCGTGCAGCGCTTCAAATGGAGGTCCTTCGTTGAGCTTTTCTTCGTGCTTCTTCTCGTTTTCATCGCCGGCCAGATCGTCTTCGGCGGATGGTTCCCTTTCAGAGTAAAGAATTACCCGCTCGAGTATCTGACGATCCCGCTCCTTCTCTGGGCGGCCCTCCGGCTGGGCCGGCGCGGCACGGTCACCGCCGCCGCGGTCATGTCGGGAATCGCCACCCTCGGGACGCTGCGCGGGTTCGGTCCTTTCTACACGGGAGATCCGAATGAGTCGCTCCTGCTGCTGCAAGCGTTCATGGGGACGATGACGGTGATGGCGCTTTCGCTCGCCGCGCTGACTTCCGAGCAGAAGAAGACGGCGGAAGAGTTGGCCCGCTCCGAGGAGCGCTTCGCAAAGGCGTTTCGCGCGAGCCCGGATGTTCTGGTCATCAGCCGCCTGTCGGATGGGATGATCATCGAGGTCAATGATCGCTGGGAGGGACTCTTCGGATATCGCCGCGAAGAAGCGCTCGGTCAAACGCCGCCGACGCTCGATCTCTACGTCGATCCTGTAGACCGCCGGAAGGCCGTCGATATTATGCAAAAGGAGGGCTCGCTCCGCGAGTATCCGTTGGACGTTAAGCTCCGATCGGGCGAAATACGCCAGGTTCACCTTTCGGTTGAAAAAATCGTGGTGGAAGGGGAGCCCTGTATGTTGTCCATTATCCGCGATGTCACGGAGCAGAAGCGCGCGGAAGAAGCGCTGCGCGAGAGCGAAGATCGTCTCTGGCTGGCCTTGGAGGCGACCGGCTTGGGAACCTGGGACTTCAACCCGGTCACCGGCGGGCTGAAGTGGTCCGCTCGAACCAAGGTGATGTTCGGTCTGCCGCCGGAAGCGGAGGTGACCGCCTCCTTTTTCGGCGAGCTGATCCATCCGGAGGATCGGGCGCGGGTGCGCGAGGCGGTCGAGCGCGCGCTCGATCCGGCCGGCGGGGGAAAATACGGCATCGAGTTTCGGACCGTGCCGCTTCAAGAAGGCGCGCCTCGCTGGGTGGCGGCGCGGGGGCAGGCTTTCTTCGACGCAGCGGGCCGGCCCGTTCGATTCATCGGAACGGCGCTTGACATCACCGACCGCAAGCGGCGGGAAGAAGAATTAAAGGAGAAAACGAGGGAGGCGCAGGAGGCGAGCCGATTGAAGTCGCAGATTCTCTCGAACGTCTCGCACGAGCTGCGCACGCCGCTCAACGGCATCATCGGCTATACCCATCTCCTCCTCGGCGGGACCTATGGACCGGTCGACGAGCCTCAGCGATTCCCGATGGAGGGGGTGCTGCGGAACGCCGATGAGCTGCTTAATTTGATCAACAACCTGCTCGACTTCTCCCGGATCGAGTCGGGGAAGCTCTCCCTCGACCTGGAGCCGATCGAACTGGGCCCCCTTCTGCAAGAGGTCTTGGATGGATTGAAGCCGCTGGTCGAGAAAAAAACGCTGGCGATCCGCTTTGATCCGTCCCAGCGGCTTCCCGCCGTTGAATCGGACCGGACGCGGGTGAGACAGGTTTTTTCCAATCTTCTTTCGAACGCAATCAAATTTACGGAGGAAGGGGAGATTCGCATCCTGTTGAGGGATCGGCCGGACCGGGGAGGGGTGGAGATGGCCGTTCACGATACCGGGATCGGGATTCCGGCCGAGGAGCTTCCGAAGATTTTCGAAGCGTTTCACCAGGTGGATGGAACGCTGACGCGGGAGTTCGGGGGGACCGGCTTGGGTTTGGCGATCGTGAAAGAGCTGGTGGACTTGTTGAAGGCGGAGATTCGGGCGTCGAGCGAATATGGAAAGGGATCGACCTTCACCCTCTATCTCCCCTACCGGTTCGGCGAGCTGAAGTAGCGTCTATCCGACGTGACGTCGACGTTCCGATGCCGGATGCCTTACGGAACGATCGGGCCGCCCCCTTCCGTCCGAACCGATATTTCTTCCTTGATGAGGGAAGAAAAAGTATGGAACAATAACGTCGAAGAACGAGTCACTTTGTCTTTTTAAATGAGTGAGGAGCCGATGCCCTGGACGCCGCCCCTTCTGAAAACGGAACGCCTTTATCTGGCCGGTCCCGACGATGCGGTCCAACCCGCTTTTCTCCCGGACGGCCGCGACGCCGCGGCGCAACGGCTGCCGGGGCTTCCGAGCAACTGGAGGGTCCATCTGAAAGAAAACGATGAGCCGATCGGGACGGTCGGTTTTATCGGATGGGACCGGGAGGGGCGCAGCGCGGAGATCGGATTCATCCTGATGAACATCCATACCCGGCGCGGCTATATGACCGAGGCGTGCCGGGCCGTGATCGAATTCGGCTTCGAGGGGATGGGGTTGGAGAGCGTCGAGGCGAAGTCGCTTCCGAACAACCTCGCGTCGATCCGCGTTTTGGAGAAGGTGGGGATGAAGCGGGAAGGGCGGGTGCAGGGACGCCTTTCCTCGAAGGGGCCGCTGGTCGATCTCGATCTCTTCCGGGTCACAAAGGAGGCGTGGTCAGGCGAGAGAAGTTCTCGATGACGTAATCGGGACGAATCGCGCTCCGTTCGACCAGTGCGGCCGACGTGCAGCCGGAGAGGACCAGGATGGTGGCGAGCCCCGCCCGCTGGCCGCCGAGGATGTCGGAGTCGAGCCGGTCGCCGACGATGGCGGTGCCCCGGCGGGACGGAAAGAAATCGAGCGCGATTTCGAAAATTAATTTCTCCGGCTTTCCGACGACGATCGGAGCGACGCCGGTGGCCACCTCGATGGCGGCGACGATCGGCCCGGTGCCGGGCCAGAGACCGTCGGGCATCGGAAAAGTGGCGTCCCGGTTGGTCGCGATGAACGCCGCGCCGCGCTGGATGGCGAGCGACGCGATCTTCAGCTCCTGATACGAAAAATGTTCGTGTCCCCCGACGACGACCACCCCCGCCGATATCCCTTCCACCCCGCGCAGGACCCGCCGTCCCACCCGTTCTATCTCCGAGCGAAGCCCGTCGCTCCCGACGACGAAAACCGGCGCCTCCCTTTTTTCTCTTTGAAGATAAAGCGCGGCGGCCCGCCCGGAAGTGAGAAATTCCTCCGGTCCGGCGGGGATGCCGAAGCGGACCAGCTTCTCGGCATATTCGTTCGCGGTGCGGCGGGGATCGTTCGTGATGAAGAGCCGGCGCTTGCCGGCCTCTTTCAGCGCGTTGAAGGTCTCGGCGGCGCAGGGGGTGAGCCGGTCGCCGAGATAGACCACGCCGTCGAGATCGATCAGAAATTGGTCGAACCGGTCGAGGAGGCGCTTCATCTGTTCCGAGAGGGGAGAAAGTAAAAGTGGTCGGTCGGGCCGTGCCCGCCGCCGATGGAGAGGCCGTGACGGATCGCTTCGGTGACGTAGGCCTTGGCCTGTTGAACCGCTTCCTTCAGCGATTTTCCGCCGGCGAGCTGGGCGGCGATGGCGGCCGAGTAGGTGCAGCCGGTTCCGTGCGTGTTCGGCGAGTCGATGAAATCGGACCGGAAGAGGGTGATCTCGCCGCCGTCGAAGAGCAGATCGCACCCCCGCTCTTCCAACAGGTGTCCCCCCTTCACCAAGACGGCGCGGCCGCCGAGCGGGTGGATCTTCCGCGCCGCCTCCTCCGCCTCGGCGAGGGTCCGAATCTTCATCCCGGTGAGGAGCTCCGCTTCGTGAATGTTCGGCGTGATCAACGCTGCCAGGGGGAAGAGCTCGCTCTTCATCATCGCAATCGCCTCCGGTTTGAGGAGCGGATAGCCGCTTTTGGAGACCATGACCGGATCGACAACCAGGTTTTCAACGGCCAGCTCCTTCAGAAGCTGCGAGACCCGCTTGACGATCCCCTTGGCGGAGAGCATCCCGGTTTTTACGGCGGAGATCGTGAAGTCGTCGAAGACCGCCCGGAGCTGCGCCTCGATCACCCGGAGGGGAAGATCGAAGGCGGTGACGACCGTTTTCGTGTTTTGCGCGGTGATCGACGTCAACACCGACAGGGCGAAGGCGCCGTTGGCCTGGATCGCTTTGATATCGGCTTGGATGCCGGCCCCGCCGCCGGAGTCGGAGCCGGCGATCGTCAGCACCTGCGCGATCGGCGGGCGCGTTTCCGTCCCGGCCGGGAGCGCGGCGGTCTCTACACGGGCCATCGCTCTTCCCTCCACGCCATCTCCCAGAACATCCACTCGTAGCGGGAGCTGAGAATGAAGTGGCTTTCCATCCGGAGCTTTTCGTCGGCACCGGCGCTTTTCGCCCACTGGTCGACCTTCTCGCACATCCAACGAGCCACTTCGGCGAATTCGGGGGAAGAGTAAAGGGCCAGCCAATTTTTATAAGGGTGTGTTTCGGCAGGGGCCCCTTTTTCGGTGAGATGACGGCCGACCTCCACATAGATCCAGGCGCAGGGAAGGGCGACGACCGCGGTCTCGGCCAGGGTTCCGGTGGCGGCGACCTGAAGCATGTGGCGGGTGTAGGCGAAATTGGTCGGCGCCATCGGAAGGGCCGCCATCTCCGACTCGGTCATCTTCCAGCGCCGGCCGTACTCTTTGTGAAGGCCCCGCTCCACCTGGATCGTGTCGGCGGCCAACTGGGTGAATTTTTGCATCGTCTCGATGTCGGCGCTCTTCAGCGCCGCGGCGGAGAAGATCTTCGCCAGCTCGAAAAGAAAGAGCGAATCTTGAATGATGTAGAAGCGAAACTTCTCCATCGGCAGCGATCCGTCGCCGAGCGCTTGGACGAAAGGATGCTTCAACTGCGCGTCCCAGATCGGCTGGGCGAGCTTTTTAAGATGTTGGGTGAACATAACCGCCTCCCATACAAAGCCAATAT
>SCUR01000269.1 GCA_004297235.1 Candidatus Manganitrophaceae bacterium
GGGGACACGCGAAAGATTTGATCCTGCCGGAGGTCCAGACGGAAGAGTCCACCTTCCTGGCCCGGCGGATGGGATACGGCGAGCGGGATTGGGAGCGGGGGAGAAAAGAATTTCAAGAGGAGATCCAACATCACATGTCCCGGACCCAGGCCCACTTCGTCCGGCTGTTCGGGCCGGGGCCCGATGCGGAGTGAGACCGAAAAGAGCCGCGGTTCTTTTATCCCGCACTCCGCATTGAGAAGGGAGAAGGCCGCCGCTTCTTGACAACGAGGGCCCCGCTTCTCTACGCTGGATTCATGACTCTCGGAGAGACCGCTATGCCGACACCGCCGAAGCGCCGCGCTTGGATCATCGTCCTTTCGTTCCTCTCCCTTTTCCTTTCGTGTAACGATGCCCCTTCCGCCTCGAAGAGCCCGTCGCCCGCGTCCGGCTTTCCGGAGATTCGATTGGAGTCGATGGCAAAGGGACTGAGCCAGCCGCTCGGACTGTTTCACGCGGGGGATGGACGGCTCTTCATCGTCGAGCAGGGGGGGACGATCCGGATCTGGCAGAACGGCGCGCTCCTCGAAAAACCGTTCCTCGATATCCAAGACCGGGTGACCTCCGGCGGGGAAAAAGGGTTGCTCGGCCTCGCCTTTCATCCGAAGTTTTCGGAGAACCGTCGCTTCTTCGTCAACTACACCTCTCCGACCGGCGGCCTGCATACCGTGATCTCCGAGTTCAAGGTCGGCGATCTGCCGAACGAGGCCGACAAGAACAGCGAGCGAATTCTCCTGACGATTCCCCAGCCCTTCGCCAATCACAACGGTGGCGACATCGTCTTCGGCCCCGACGGCTTTCTCTACATCGGGACGGGGGACGGCGGCTCCGGCAATGATCCCCAGGGGAACGGCCAGAGCCTGTCGACCCTGCTCGGCAAGATGCTCCGGATCGATGTCGACCAGAAGGCCGGAGGAAAAGAGTACGGCATCCCCGCCGACAATCCATTTCTCGGGCGAGAGAACGTCCTCCCCGAAATCTGGGCTTACGGCCTTCGGAATCCGTGGCGGTTCTCGTTCGATGGGACCACCGGCCTCCTTTATGCCGGCGACGTCGGCCAGAGCGCCCGTGAAGAGGTCGATGTGATCCGAAAGGGAAGGAACTACGGCTGGAACATTATGGAGGGGACGATCTGCACGCCGGGGGTCAACCCGACCTGCGACAAGAGCCCCTTCGAGCCGCCGATCATCGACTATCCCCGCTCGGACGGGATCACCGTCATCGGCGGGTATGTCTATCGGGGCAAAGCGATCCCCAATTTGTCCGGCGCGTATCTCTACGGCGATTTCGGAAGCGGACGGGTCTGGGCGTTGCGATATGACGGGAAAGCGGTCGCCGCGCAGGGCCTTCTCCTGGAGAGCGGCAAGAGCATCAGCTCCTTCGGGGAGGACGCCCAGCGGGAGCTTTATCTGATCGACTATGGCGGAGAGGTCTTCAAGATCGTGCCGGGCGCGAAGAAGTAATCACGTTCGATCGAGCCACAGCGGGACTCCTCCCTTTTGCCTACACCCGGAGGGCAAGGGAGGTTGGGTAAGGTAGAGCGGCATTCTACCTCCCCTTGCCCCTCCTTACAAAGGAGGGGTTTTTAACATCACTTGCTGAGTTCTTTTTCGGCGGCCGTTTCCTGCTTCCAGACCGATCGGGTCTCCGCGAGGGTTGAGACAAAAATTTTTCCGTCGCCGGGGTTTCCGGTTCGCGCGGAGATCTTGATCGTATCGACCGCCCGCTCGACCTCTCCCTCCTCCACCACGATCATCAGCCAGACCTTCGGCAGCTCCTCGTAACGCACCGGCCCCACCTGAATGCCGCGCTGCCTTCCCCGGCCGAAGACCCCTTGTCGGGTCAGAGAGACGAAACCGGCCTTCTCCAGGCCGGCGATCACCTCCCCTTCCTTCTCCGGACGGACCATTGCTTGCACCATCTTCATTGAGAGACCTCCAATAGATCGGGAATCATGATCACCGACTCCGACGGCTCCGGAGAGAGGGAGCCGATCTCCGCCTCCAGCAGCGCGGTCACGCGGGCGGTTCCGAGGCGGAGCACGGTTTCCTGAAACGACTCGCCCGCGACGCGGTGCGCCGCGACGATTCCGAGAAGGGCGTCGACGGTCGGAACCACCCTCTCTTCGGTAATTCCCTTCCGGATCATCGTTCCCAAGCGGACCCCTCCTTCTACCCGGCCGCCGAGGAAGAGCTGATAAGAGAAGCGCCGCAGCTCGCCGACCGGCGCCATCGTTCCGGCGAGGCCGATATCGGCGACCTGATGCTTGGCGCAACTGTTGGGACAGCCGGAGAGGTGGATGGAGGTCGACTGGAAGAGGGCCGCTTTCTCCGGCTCCTCCGGACGAAAGCGCATCAGGTCGCGCGCCGCCCCCTGCGCGTTGGTCACCGCCAGGGTGCAGAACTCGGTGCCGGGGCAGGCGAGCAGCGCGGGACCGCTCTCCTTCCCCTTCAATGAAAGACCGGCCCGCTTTAAAGCCTGAACGGCTCGGCCGATCTTCCGGACCGGAATCCAGTGAAGCGCAATCTCCTGCTCTTTGGTAAAGTGGATCATCCCGTTGCCATGCCGCCGCGCGATTCGGCTCACCGCGCGAAGCTGCTCCGCGCGGATCTCCCCGAGCGGTAGGGCGGCGGTCAAGCGGACATAGCCCGGCTGCCGCTGCGGCGTGATTCCGGGAGAGGAGGGAATCGAAACCGGATTGAAGCGATTCCCCAGCCGCTTCCAGAGCGGCGGCCGACGCTCCTGCTCCGTCACGGAAGGAAGAGGAACCGCCCGGTTCTCGGGGAGATTTCTTTTTTCCAGGAAGACCTTCTCGAACATCTCGGTGAACTTCTCCCGGCCCCACTGCTCGATCAGATATTTCAACCGCGACTTCGCTTTGTTCCGGTTGCCGAACTTGGTGTGAATCGCAAAGATCGCCTGACAGGCGGCCAGCGTCTCGGGCGGGGAGATAAACTCCTTCAGCTTGAATCCGAGCATCGGATGGGCCCCCAGGCTCCCTCCGACCCAGAGCTCAAATCCGAGGCGCCGCTCTCCTTCTTCCGTCTTTCTCTCCACCGCAACGAACCCGATGTCGTTGATGGAGGCATCCGGGGCGCACGCTTGGCATCCGGCAAAGTAGACGTTCAAGCGGTTCGGCATCGTCGGATTGATCAGGTCCGACCGCTTCACGAAGTAGTCGGTGATCCGCTGCGTCCAGGGCTGGACATCGAAGAGGCCGTCCGACGCAATCGCCCCATGCGGGCAGGCCATCACATTCCGCAGCGTGTGTCCGCAGGCGGAGCGGGTCGACAGGCCGATCGATTCGAGCTGCTCAAAAATCTCAAGCGCCTCCTCCACGCGGACCCAATGCAGCTCCATGCTTTGGCGGACGGTGAGGTGACCCCATCCCCGTCCGTGGATTTCGGCCAGGTCGGCCAGATGGAGAAGCTGTTTGCCGGTGACGACCCCGCCCGGAATCCGGATGCGGACCATGAAATAACCGGGATGCTTCTGGCTGCAGATTCCGTAGGTCTTCAAACGGTAATAGTCTTCGGCGGTCACTCCCCGGCTTCCCTCCTCTCGAAGCCGATCGAAATCGATTCCCAATCCCTCTTGCTTGATCTTCTCCAGATCGAGCGTCTTGAGGGCCGCCGGTCCCGCCTTGGCGGCGGCCTTCTCCGCAACCGCCGCGGTCGCGGGCGCCTTGGAGGGAATTTGGGTCGCGCCGCTCAGGAGGTCGTCCACCAGCTGGCTGCAGCTGCCGCAGCCGGTCGTCGCCTGGGTGCAGGCGGCGACTTCGTCGCGGTTTTTCAGCCCCTTCTCGCGAATTGCGGCGAGGATCGTCCCCTTCGTCACGCTGTTGCAGTTGCAGACCAGATCGGTCTCCTGCAAGGCGGCCGCGCCGGTCAACGCCGAGGCGCCCCCCTCGACCGAGAGGTGGCCGAGGAGCGTCTGTTTGGTTTCTTCGATCGACTCTCCTTTCTGGATCAGATTGAAGAGGCGGGGCCCGTCTTTGTTGTCGCCGAGCAGAATCATCCCGACCAGGCGGCTCTGACGGATCACGCACTTCTTGTAGATCGCCTTTTCGGTATCGATGAAAGCGGTCTCTTCCGCCCCCCGGCCTCCGAGGAAATCGCCGGCCGAGGTGAGGTGAATGCCGGCGACCTTCAACGTGGTGGCGCAGACGGTTCCGGCGTACCGCCGCTGATCTTTTCCCGCCAGGACATCGGCGAGGACCTCCGCTTGCTCCCTCAAGGGCGCGATCAATCCATACGTTTTACCCCGATGCTCGATGGCGTCGCCGACGGCGAAGATTCCCGGAAGGCTCGTCTCCATCCGATCGTCGACCACGATGCCCCGGTTCGTCTTCAATCCGGCCTGTTGGGCGAGAGCAAGGTTCGGCCGAATCCCGGTGCAGATCAACACCATCCCGGCGGGGAGTTCCTCGCCGGTGGTCAGGCGAACGCCGCTCGCCCGCGCCTCTCCCAGGATCGCTTCCGCCGTGGTCCGGAGCAAGACCCGGATTCCCATCCGCTCGATCTCCCGCTTCAGCAGCGCAGCCCCGGCGGGGTCGAGCTGCTGCTCCATCAAACGGTCGGCGAGATGGACGACGGTGGCCGAGACGCCGTAATTGATGAGCCCCCGCGCCGCCTCCAGGCCGAGCAGCCCCCCGCCGATTACCACCGCCCGCCGGCTCGATCGCGCCGCCGCGACGATCCGCTCCGTCTCGTCCAGCGTACGAAAGAGAAAGACCCCCTCCTTCTCCCGTCCCGGAATCGGCGGAACGAAGGGGACCCCGCCGGCCGCGATGACGAGCGCATCGTAGGGGGTGGTGCCGCCGCTCGCATCGGTCACGCTCTTCGCCGCCGGATCGATGGCGGTCACGGCGATCCCGAGCTTCGCCTCGATCCCCCGCTCGGCGTACCAGCTTCGCGGGCGGGTGAAGATCCGCTCCGCCTCGGTTTTTCCGGCGAGCAGATCGGAGAGGAGAATCCGGTTGTAGTGGGTCTGCGGCTCATCCCCGAAGAGGGTGATCGAAACCGGGGCGCCGGTTTTCAGGATCGCTTCGGCCACGGCGATCCCCGCCATTCCGTTGCCGATCACCACCAGCCGCATTTTGGATTGTTCCGTCAACGTTCCCTCACTCCGCAACGACCTCGGTCGCCTTCTCTCCGGTCCGGATGGTGTAACTTTCCGAGACCTCCTGGACGAAGATCTTCCCGTCCCCCGGATGCCCGGTCTCGGCCCCCTGCTCGATTGCGGCGATCGCCTGCGGGTACTCCTCGTCGCCGACAATGAGCAGGAGCATCAGCTTGGAGAGGAGGTCGTAATGGACCGCGCCGACCTGGATCCCGCGTTGTTTCCCGCGACCGAGCACCGGCATCTTCGTGACGGCGTAGAGTCCGGCCGCTTCCAGCCTGCTCATCACCGCCTCTTCCCGTTCGGGGCGAATGACCGCCCGAATCAATTTCATCGTTAAGACCCCCTCTTTTTGATTGCGGAATGCGGATTTAAAGAATCGACGAAAAACTCTATCGTCCATTCCCTTTTCTTTTACTC
>SCUR01000028.1 GCA_004297235.1 Candidatus Manganitrophaceae bacterium
TGTTCTGCTCGCACGGGGGGATGAGAATCGGCTCGATTTGTCTGGTTCCATTCGGGGAGGTGAGCTCCGTGATGCCGATATCGCCGGTAAACCCGCGGGCGAGGTCGATGTATTCCACGGGATAAGCTTTTTTCTCGGCGATGGCCTGAAGCACGGTCTTTCCGGGAGTGGCGAAGATCTCTTTGAGGCCGGTGGGGCAGCCCGCGATCTGATCGTTATCGTTGACCGTCTGCAGGTTGTTATTGCTCTTCCATGTGTCGGTGAGCTTCGCGCGCAAGGTCTGCAGTCCGCGGTTGAGGGTGTAGTCGCTTTCGGCCATGGCCCGGATCTGCGCATTCTCTGCGCCCATACCTTGAAAGGTCTTGGCCACCAGGACCTGAGAGGCCTGGCAGTCGTTGAACTGAAGCTGATTGAGGGTATCGGTGATCGCCTCGAACGATTTGATCGATTTGGCGCACGGCTCACAGAGTGTATTGAAGGCGAGATCGAAGGCGACGGCCGGGGCGTTGGTCAGCATGGCTTGAAGCTTCTGGACGAGACGGTCAAAATCCAGAAAGGACACAGCCCCTCCGAAGACGTCGATGCCGCCGCAGCCGGTCTTCACCCGCGGCGGATTGAGGCTGGCGATGTAATCGTTGCTGTTGTACCACCGGGCGGAGAAGCTGCCGCCGTTGAAGTAGCCCCGCTTCTGCCCCTCGAAGTATCCGGGCGAAGTCTCGGTTTTCTGATCGATCCAGTCGTCGACCCAGCCGGCGTGTGTCCAGGCAGGGATGAGTAAAATAGCGGCCACGATGATCCATCTCTTGAACATCATTTGATTTCCTTTCAATACGATTGCCCAATATCAAGGGGCGTCATCTTTGATCTTCAAAGGCGCCGTCGGATCAAAACCCCCGCCCCGCTGGAATTCAAACATCGAGAACTCTTCCGGCGTGATCTCATTTCCGAGAGTCCGAATCCCGCGATAGAGGCGCTCTTCCATATCCGTCAGGGAAACCACCCCGATCGACACCGGCATGAAATCCTTGCTGTCCTTGTGGATCAGCATGATGAAGGGGACGGCGCGCACCTTGAACTCCTCCGCAAGCTGCGTACTGCGCGAGATATCAACTTTCCGGACCTGCCAGCCCCGGTATTTCTCCAAAAAGAAGCTCAAGATTTCGTCTTGCTCGGCGCAGAAGTGGCACGTGGGGGAGTAGAAATAAAGGAGCGCGAAGTTCTCTTTCGATTGATCGATCTTTTGACCGACCTCGGCCGACTGCTCTCTTGTTTTCGCCGCCTTTCCGGGAAGAGCGTTCGGATAGTCTTTCTCCAAGGAGAGCTCCGGGTACTTCTGGACCACCATCGCTGCGACATTGGCGAAGGCCAACGCCTTCCTGCGGGCAATATCCTGAATGGTGTAATACTCCTTCACATTCTCGATCGTGGGGGCCATCACGGCCTTCTTTTGGAATGCCATCAACAGGGGTTGAAAATCGTCCGGATGCATATTCCAGAGATCCTCGGGGGTATGGTCGGAAAGGGAGGGAACCTTCCGCGCATCTCTTCGCTCTTCTTTTTTTTCTTCCTTTTTTTCAGGTTCCTTTTCGTACCACCACCATCCGTGCTTGGAAACGTCCGGCGCCTCTTTGGGAAACTCCCCGGCATGGACACAGGTCGTGAGTACCAACAGACTAAAAAACAGGGTGAGCGATCGCGATAACATCTTCTTTCCTCACAAATCCGAAATATCGGGAATCCAAACTGTCGACATGACTGCCGAAGACAAACAGACTCTCTTTCGGGATCACCCCCTCGAACTCAAGGTGCGGCAGCTTCTTTCCTTTCAGGGAGTAATCTTTGGCTTCACCCAGATAAGTGTCATTGCAGTAGTAATACCCCTCTTTGACGGTGAGCGTATCCCCCTCCGAGCAGGCCACCTGCTTGAGGGTCTTTTGGGTCTTCGCGCCCTCCAAATATCTGGAGTTCAGCTCAAAGAGCACATAAGCATTACGGACCATCTGCTCTTTGGAAGGCGCCCGGTCCAGGATATAGATTCGATGCCACAATGAGGGGGTGATCGTCACCGTAAACCGCTGGGGAATCCAGGAGCCCGCCAGGAGGAGCGTCGTCATGAATATCATCAGGCTAAGGAACGAGTGTTTCCGCGTGGCTGACAACGACGTCTCCCATCATCACGATTTTGTTTCTCGGAATCGCATCGATCTTCCGCTGCAATCGCTCCAGATTCTTTTTCAGGGCGGCGTCGTCGATCTTTCCAGAGAGATACAACGCCCTCTGCTCGGCCATGTAGCCCTTGATATCGACCGCCACGATCTTGGGGGCGTAGAAATAATCGTAGATATAGAGCGAGCAGGCGGAAATAAGCAGGGAGAGGACCGCCGTCTGAAACCAGTGACTTCTGTTGTTTGTTTTCTGATTCTCTTCCATTGAAAACCTCGACGAATGGATTCCTTTCTCATGGATTCAATTTGGACAAAAGATTCTTGAGAGAGCGACTTTTCGCTTCCCGCTGGATCCGCTCGATGCCATAGGCCAGCGATGCGTCCCCGTAGAGGACGTAATAAGGAGAGCCCTCGCCCAAACCTTCGCTGCCGCCGGGCTCCGTCTCATGGAATGAGGGAACGTAGACAAGCGCCGGGACCTGGCGGATTTGGTATCTCCTGTAAAGAAGCGGATCGACGTTGATGTTCACCTTGTGAGCGTCACACCGCTGCTGGGTTGCCTTGCAGCCCGGATTTTTGACGATAATGTCCGAGACCAGCCGCAAGGTCGGCTGCGCGTATTTCATTCCCCCCACAAACCCTCTCATCACCATCGCAATGTTCGGATCTTTAAGCTTCGCGAGATCGGCCGCATAGTTCCGCAGCGTTACGAGCGGCATAGAAGAGGAGACAAAGAGATAAATCCGCTCCGACGACGAAAGGAGTCCGCTCTTTTGATCAGCCTGCTCCATCTCTTCTTCCCCGGATGGCTCCTCGCCCGCGATTTTCGAGGCGGGTCCTCCAAAGAGATCTCTTTTGATCCGCTCGGATTCCTGGTGAAGCTTTCTCTGAAAGTCCTCAGAAACAAAATGCCGGGCAAGCCTTTCCGCCTGGGCCCTCCCCTGCTCCTTGTGGTTTTCGTGCTTACCTCCAACCACTTCGCGTAGGTCGTCGACACTCTCCGGAACACGAAGGGTTTTCTCCATCTCCTTACTTTTTTCAATCATCCCCCGGATCGTATTCAAGTCGACGATCTCCTGCTCCTGCCAAAAACCCCCGTCGACATAGATCCGGACTCTTTTGATGGAGGCGTCGATCTGAACCGGTATCGTCCCTTCCGTGCAGGATGTGCCGTGGGATTTGAGGTAAATCTTTTCCCCTTCGATCTTGTCGATGAGGTGGCAGGAAGAGGGCCCCTGGATGAAGGCCTTCTTTATGCTGGTATCCCCCCTTGCGGCGGCGAAGCCGACGGCGATGGAAACAAAAATGATGAAAACGACCACTCTCTTTTGGCATGGAGATCCTTTCTTCGCTCCTGAATCCGCCCGGCCCTGTTTGGGATCAGAATGCACAGCACACCCTCTTTCTGAAGATGACCCAGAGGAAATTGTCACTGGAATTACCTCCCGCGGAGAAAGGGGGATTTTTCAAGGATCCCCAGACCATGCTGCTTCTTCCGATCGGATGACATGTAAAATCACGCACGGGCCTGGCGATCTGAATGCGGTAGTTGTGCTTGATCCAGATCGGGGTGGGAATGCAGCCACAGAGATTGACCCCAGTGTCGCAGACGAGCAGTTCGCGAGAGAGCTTATAGATCAATCTTGCGGCGATCGCCGCATTGGCCTGGATATACGTATCGTCATTGACATGGCCCGTCAGCGGATAAGCGGAACCCCAGGAGCCCATGCACCAATAAAGAGCGCTCAATGGAAGCCCCGCGTTGGCCGCCACGCTGTCGGCGATGCACGACATCTGCGCGACCGGATTGGCGAACAGTAAGGCCTCCGGATTGATGGCGAAGGCGAGCATGTCGTTGTTCCACAACGGATCGACCTCGGTGATATAGGCCAGATCGAACCCGCTATGCTCCACACAGACAAAATCGATCAACAGTTCGAGAACTCCCCAGACCGGGAAGATGAAGTAGTGGGCCTGGGCGAACGTGGAGGTATCGATCTGATTGTGGGCGCTGATCTCCGAGTGGGTCCCACCCAGGAATCCTCGGCTGGGATTGGGCATTTGGACCCCCAGGCTGGGAAAGTAAAAGGGATCCTTGACGGTCTCGATGAACCTTGCCGGCTCCCAGAAGCTCACCGGAATTCCAGGCCGAAAGAAAAGAGGCGGCGGAGCGGGACAGACACAAACCGGGAGTAGCGCCGCATCCGGAGCGTCCGGAACGTCTCCCGGGATCACCGTCATCCCGGCGATCTTGATCGGGAAGACGCAATTCCAGCAGATATCGGTCACGGGATTTAATGGGGTTCCGAATCCGCCCGCATCGGCATGCCCCTCCAGGCTGAGGATCAGAATGGCTGTCAGTACCCCGAACAGGCAGACGTTTCTCATGGAATGGGGCCTATTTTTTTGAAGGGATCGCAATTTCCTGAACCTCCATCATGCTTCCTTTTTGTATCGCGACCGCCGGAGTCGACCGGACTTTCAATCGCTGAATCAGGCTTGCATTGGCGTAGTACACCGGTCTTTTCAGAGTCTCTAACATGGCCTGATACGATCCTCCGGTCAGAAGCAGGAATGCCTTTGGATCGTTCGCGTACTCGGACGCGCGAAACCAGCCGACCTGCTCGGCATCCTCCGCGTCGATGATCACAAACGTATTCGGAAGGGAGACGTACTGAAGCGGATTGAAGGTATAGCCGCGCGGGTAGAGGATCCCTCCCCGATCATCCGGGATATCGGCCTCGAGCGCGTAGGTCATATCCACGGCGCGGGTCCTGCTCGTCGTGGCCCGGGGAAGAGGCCTCAGCCCGGAGGGACGGTAGGAAGCGACGGCCTGTTTCGTCTTTTTCTCATTGAAGCGCTCTCCCCAGTTCACCTCTTTTGCACGGGCGTCGATCTCACCGAGGGCATCCGGCTCGGTGATCGCATAGGTGGCGCCGGCCACACCGAGGTTGCGGCCCATATCCTCCGAACGCGCAATCTCGTAAGATCCCCCCAGAAAGAGGAGCACGCTAAGGGCGAAGATTCTGATAAAACTCATTGACCTTATTCTCCATGCCCTGATTTATTTGAGACTGTGACTTTGACGAGATATTGGCGAAATATTCGGATAAATCCATTTGGGAAAAATCGAGCATTTGCATCTCTTCCGGCGCGAAGCCGACGCAGTTGGGGCTGCCGGTCGTCCCCCACTGTCCGTCGGGAGCGAACTTCTTCAACTGTCCCCTCCCCTGCTCCTGAATCATCCGGCCGAGCTTCGAGTTGAAGCAGCAATACACTTGCGCCTTCTGCACGCAGCCGATGAAGGGCCAGCTGGTTTTGCAATAATCGCCGATATAGTGGCAGCTTTGAGCGTCCTTCGAGGCGTTCGTCGACCACTCGGCATCAGCGCAATATTTCTTGAAGACTAAAAAGTCTCCCGATCCATTGCTGCAGCAGTTGAAGAAGGAGGTCCCCGCTCCTGCCGGGCGGCACTCCGAAGCCTTACCGTTGAAGATGAAGACCAGCCCCTGGCATAAGCCGGTGGCCGGATCGGCCTGTCCATTGTTCTGATAACTTGTCAGGTTCGGCGTCATAGTCTGCGGGGGCGCCACGTCTAAATCGACACAGGCGTTCGAGGAGCATTGATACGTTCCGGCGTTATTCATACAGCTGTACTGAGAACCTAAAGGACAGCTGTATCCCTGCAGGCACTGATCTCCTGCCGGGTCGTACATGCCGGTTGCGCAAGAAGGGGTGGCGACGCAGACGCCCCCGGCGCCGTCATAGGTGTAATTTAACGGGCAGTGCCAGTGAATCAAAAACCTTCGATGCAGATGAAATATTCTTGGAGCCTCGCAACGGTCACTGGCGGTATTTAAACTTCCATCCGGCGGACAGGTTGCAGCCGTGCGGCTTGCGCTGCAGGGGCTCGCCCCAAGGGGGCAGAGCGGCCCCTCCGGTGTCAAGGCGCAAGAGGCGGTCTCTCCCGGATCGGATACCGCGCCGTTCCCATTGGTATCCTCGCCGCAGACGAAGTTGACGGCGTAAGACGGTTCAACAAGGAGAAGTCCGAACGCGACGGCCATGACAAGGAATCTGATCATCTTCATTGTTTGACTCCATCGCTGCAGATCATGTCGGATCCCGCGTTCTTGAGGACCTCCATCAGGGAGGCGGCTTCCGCGAAATCGGACATGCACTGGCAGCTTTTAACCACCTCTTCGCCGGCGGAAAGAGGACAGGCGCTATCGACGCATTTCTTATAGAAGAAGTCGTAGCTTGCGGTCGTATTTCGGAATTGCGCCGTGTTCCCGGCCACGGAAGCCTCGGTATCGGTCGTCGGTTTTCGGGTCTTGCACGCCATCTCACAGCTCAAGTAGCTGTCGCGTCCCGGCAGCCCAACTGTTTTATCTTCCGAAGTCCAATTTCCGTTTTGATCTTTTCGAAGATCCCGGTAGTAAACGGACGCTGTATTGTCCGCGACGCTCCCGATGACCGCCCCCGCTCTTCTCTTTGCGTCTGTGAAATCAAACACCTGATTCGTCTGGCAGAGATAGGTCCTCTGCTTCTTCCACCAATCCCGGCAGATGTCGTGATTCTGAACAAGTCCGATCAGGGTCGTGCAGGAAGGAAGAGGGGTCAGCCCCGTCGGATTGAAAGCGCCATACGTGCCGACCGCATCGACCTGCTCCTCTCTTAGCCGGCAATTCGGATCGGCCTCCAGGGCACTACAGCTATCGGTGACCGATTCCGAATAGACGTCTGAAGTCCGCGTGCAGAGGGAGTAATAATCGTAGGCGTCGTACGTGCAACGGTCCTCTCCCCGCCTCCTGGATCGATCGCGAAAGTTCTCCGCGGAGGCGCCCAGGTAGATCGCCCCCTCGGGGACGGAGGCATAGACGGTCGCGGGCGGCGGAGCGCAGTAGCCGGTCACATTGGAACACCGACAGTCATTGATGGATCGATTGGATCCTGCATAAACCTTCAGGTAAATGGTCTCCTCCCTGGAGGCGATTGACCCGGTAGGCGCCGGATTCTGGCAGAAGGTCTGCTGCGACGTGACTGCGGCTGATCTTTGGATCACACATTGACGAGACGAGGCGCTCTGTTGCAACGCCGGGGGGGTGGTGGTCATCAGGCCATAGTGACTCATTGAGTCAGCGGATTGAATTGCGATCTGGGATTGAACTTCAGTTGAAATTCCTCCGGGATTATTGAAGTACTGCTCCGGAGAGGATCCGGTCGAGGTGCACTGGCCCGCGTTTTGTCCGAAATAGGTCAGCGCGGTTCCATCGATTTTCACGTCGGTAATGGTCATTTTAGGATTGTTGGCCTGAATGGCGCCGACCACCCCCCCGCCGATGGCTTGAAGGACCGATGGAAGATGGGTCATCGCGAGGTTGGCGCCGCAGCTGTTGTTGACGCAGTAACATCCTCCCAGGTTTAATTGAGAGACCTCCTGCAGATTGGCCCTTCCCCCACTATCGGCGGTCCATTGGTAATACCGGCAACTGGCCCACTGACCCGGCGCGCAGGAGATGACGCCGTTGGCGCAGACGCCCGAGATGGGGAAGGGGGGCTGGTAGGTCGATTCGATCGCCCCGTCGAGATCGGCGTCCTGTCCGATCAGGACCGGGGAGAGATCCCCCGTGATTGTGGGAGAGATCAACACATTGAGAAACCGGCTTGAGGAAGGACAGGTTAATTGCGCGTTAAAAGAGGTTTTGTTGTCGATGGTCGTCATGAGGGCGCCTTGGGAGGTCAAGGGATTGGAGGCGTTCTGCCGTATGCCCTCGGGGGAGCCGAATTTCGAGAGCGCCTGATCCGCCGAATCCTGGGCGGCCTGCCTGGGATCGGGCTGGGAAAAAGCGGGCCCTGCGAACAACCAAAAGAGCGTCGCGGCAAGAGCCAACCCCTCAGCTCCGATATTTCCGGACCATCTCTTTGATGGCTTCTTCATAAGGCATCCCTTTAGACACCATCGATTCGATTTCAGCGACCTCTCTTCCATCGGAGGTGTAGACATAATAGGAAAAAGGATCGACCACCAGGCGAACGACCCCCACGCCGAAGGGGGTGTCCATAAAGATCTCCGAGTATTTCGGCCGGTTGCTCTTGACACTCTTCAGCAGCTTCATCGTGAACGGGTCGTAGTCGATCAGCTTCTCCTCTTTCGCCTTCTCGAAATCGGGGGACTCCAGAAAGAATTTAAATGCGGAGTTCCCGCGGATCACATCTCCCACCGCCCCGAACATCTTGGAATCGAGCAGCGACTGGGTGATGATCGTGAAACTGGCCCGGTATTTCCGCGCCCTCCGATATCCTTCCTTGATCACTTCCTTCAGCGCCACGCTGTCCGCGCCGCTCTCCAGGAATTGCCAGGCCTCGTCAAAGATCGCCATCCGCGGCCGCGTCCGGTCCGAGAGATAGAGATCGCGGGTGACTTCGTTGATCACCTGGAGCGTCACCACCTTGAAGAGCTCTTTCTGGGGTTTTAGATACTCCAGTTCCAGGACCACCCACTCATCCCGGGAGATATCGAAGGTCGATTTTCCGTTGAACCACCTCCCGTAGCTGTTCCCGGTCGTGAATTCGGTCAGGTTGAACGCGAGTATCTGAGCCAGATCTGTGAAATTCTCGTTACCGGTGAACTCCTCATCCATATATTTGGGGAAGGAGCGCAGGTAGCGATGCACCGTATCGATGTCCGCGTCATTCCCCTCGGATTCGAAGGCCCACTTCACCGCAGACTTGATCAGCGTCATCGCGGTCTCCGCCGATTCGGTTGGCGCCGCTCCCGTCACTGAAAAGATCATCTGCAGCACGATCGATGCGATCACCGAGAGGTCTTCTTTGATCTCCCGGACGTGGGTGAACGGATTGATACAGATATCCGAATCCTCCCTAAAATCGAGATAGCGTCCCTTAAACATCCGGGCCAGCTTCTTATAGGAGCCGCCGATATCGATGATCCTGAGAATCGCGTTGCTTGCGAAATAGCCAAAACCCTTGCTATTTACGAAAAACGATTTCCCTCCGCCGCTCCCTCCCGCGATGAAAACGTTATGATTGCTGGCGCGTTTATCAAAAATGTCGATTCCGGCGGCCTGTCCTTTCCGGCCGGCAAAGTTCATCACCGGCGCCCCTCCCCCCGCGAAATCGGACTGCACAGGGAGAATGGAAGAAATCGCATCGAGGGGGGCGATGAAGTCGCGGTCGAGCAGATCGATGTTTCCCCCCTGATCGTAGAGCCCGAAAGGAAGGGCTGAGATGAACAAGATCGGGAGGATGCCCTTGTCTTCCTGCATGATGTAGCCTTGGCCCTCCCAGATCCGCTTCGCCCGGGTGATTGCCTCCGACGCGCTCTTCTCGTCCCGGTCCCAGACCCATAAGACCGGAATGATCCGCAGAAAGCGCGTCCCTTTCTCCAACTCGTCGGTCGCCCACTGAAATTCGTCCTGCTTGCGGGCGAGGGTTCTGGCAAAACTCCCCACCCCCTTTTGAAACAGGATCATGTTGCACTTCTTATGCAGCGACGCCTTTAGATTATGAAAGAGAATGTTGAGCGTATAGAGGAAGGGGGTCTTCATCTGATCTCCGTCGGAAACCATTCCCCAGCAGCCGCCGAAGAGCTGATTGGTCTGGAACAGGTCGACCTCTTTCGGAAAGATCTTCGGGGTGGTACAGCGAAAGATGCGATCCCCGATCTGAAAATTCGCCGTCTGCTTTTTGATTTCCGTTTCGGAGAGGATGATCTGCTTCCGGATCGGAATCCCATCGGCGTAATGGGTATGGTTGACCGACCCGTTGCCCGCGTTTCCATTGAAGAGCCGCCTCATCCAGTCGAGCAATGCCTCAGGGGGGACCTCCTCGGGATGCAGGCAAGCTCCATGAAGCGTCTCTTTGATCGTATTGTGGATCTCAGTCAGTCTTTGGGCGGTGAGGCCGCGCTCCGCCACCGGCATCTTGGCCGCCACGAAGAGTCTGAAGTTGCGGATCGGAATGCCGGATAGAGACGCCATCCCCTTCGTTCCTTTCAAGAGGAAATCGCACAGGGCCTCGGTCGCGTTCTCGACGATGGGGCTCTCCCTCTGCCTGGATCGCCGAATGGCGTCAAGATACGGATCGATGTTGTCGTCGGCATAGAGAATAAATTGAACGATCGATCCCTCCGGGAAATCGATCCGAAAGAGCGCATCGAGCGTGGCCTGGGTGCGGCTGCCTGCAAAGGCCAGCGGGACGCATTCGAAGAGAAATCCGACCGTGTCATCCGTGTTGTAATATTTCTGCTCCTCGTAGGCGGCCCAAGGAAGATAATCGGAAAATTTATTCCGATGGGTCATCGATTCAAGCTCGGAAATCGTCAACCCGCCGTTCTTGCCGAAGATATTAAGAAGATTGGGAAGAATCAAAACGTACCTCGCTTATTTCTGGAGAGGCAATGCCGTCGCCCTGGCGGCCGTTTCCTCGTTGAGCCACTGATTTCCAAGGACCCATTTTGGCTCCTCGATAATGATGTAGACATACCGGGGCATATAGAGCCGCGCTCCTTCTCCGTTGTAGGGAAGGATGAGGACCCGCATCACCTGGGGAGGGGCGATCATCGGGGTAGCCGGCTCTCGCAGCAGCCCCGTGAGCTTCTCGTACAAGGCGCTCTGGTAGCTCGCCTCGGTCAAGGAAACCCCTTTCTTGTCTTCTTTCCCTTCCCCATTCTTCAACGGTCCCCCTTCTTCCTTCCCCTTGGGGCTGATCTCCAAGGACTCCTGATAGGCGGAAGTGGGCGAGACACATTTTCCGTTAAAAGTTTTGGGACAGGTGAAATTGTCGTTGTAGGGATTGAAGACGGCGCAGCCCGACAGGAACACCATCAGTAATCCGAAGGCGCTTATTTTTCGCATGACTGCCCTCCGACGCATATTTTGTTAATGATCAGATCGACCCCTTCGGTCACCACCAGTGTGACCGTCTTTGTCGCCCCCACCTCGATGATCGGTGTGGCCTGACGCGCAAGATCGAGATAAAGCCGTTCAATCTCGTGTGAGCCGCTGGAGAGTCCTCCTCCGATCGCCGCTTTGCCTAAATCTTCCGGCTTGATCAGCTGAGTCGCCCCAAGAGGACTGACCGACGTGGTGTTTGCCGAGGCTCGGAAGGCATCCCCCGCCCCTCCGAAAAAACCGGCGAGTGCTGCTCTGGCCACGGCAGATCCCATTCGGGAGACGACATTTCCTCTCAAACCGTTCTTCCCGTCCTCATCGGCGACATATCCTTTGATCCCCTGGTCGATCACCGCCTGGCCATTTTTTGCAAGACAGGAGAGAGTCACCAGTCTTAGTTCCACCCGCTCTTTCGAGAGTTTCCCGAAGCCGTGCGCGATGACAAAACAGCCTTTCAGATTCGTCTTGATCTGATTGGGGAGCACGGCGAGATCGCGGATTCGGAGCAGCACCGGCTCGGGATTCCCTTTAGCAGACTCCACC